>CALMET010000116.1 GCA_937863195.1 uncultured bacterium | reverse complement strand
CTGGAGAGGCTTGAGATCTGTGAGTTCTTTATCTGCAACTTCAAAGTCTGCATCAAGCTCTTCGAGACGGCGCGTTTTTTCTTCTTCGGCCTTGTCCATCTCTTTATTGAGTTTGCCGGCATCCCAATTTTGTTCGGTTGCCTGCTTCTGAAGACGTTCGCGGTTGCGGTCGCCTTCAGATTCAATACCTTTGCGTTTACCCTTATATTCGGTGCGAACCATCTCGACGGTTTGCTCGCGAAGTTGTTCATCGACCGCGGTGATGATGAAAACGGTGAAGTAAATCACCTTTTCAAGCGACTGAATGGACATGTCGAGCACCATGCCGATTTTGGATGGCACGGAGCGCAAGAACCAGATATGCGTCACAGGAGCGGCGAGCTCGATATGACCCATGCGTTCACGGCGAACAAGCGAGTGCGTCACTTCGACGCCACACTTGTCACAGATAATGCCTTTGTAACGGATCTTCTTATATTTGCCGCAATAACACTCCCAGTCTTTTGACGGACCAAAAATTTCTTCGGCAAACAAACCGCTCTTTTCAGGTTTTTGGGTACGGTAGTTAATGGTCTCCGGCTTGGTGACTTCACCATAAGACCAGCCGCGGATCACCTCAGGAGAGGCGACGCGCAAGCGGATAGAATCAAAGTCCGTGGACTTGATATGTTCCGTGTGGAAATAGGCCATACGTTGTGGTCGGTAATGGTGAGTTAGAATTCAGCAGGAGGTGCTGCGTCCCAATTATCTTCTTCGGTAGCGGTTGGCGTAGGACGTGAGCGGAAGTGCTCAGGTTTTGGCGAGCTGTCTTCAAGGCGTTTGCCGTTTTTCAACAACTCAACGTCGAGACCCAAGCCTTTTAATTCGCGAACCAAGACATTGAAGGATTCTGGTACGTTCACTTTTTTAATCGGTTCGCCTTTGATAATGGCCTCGTACGCTTTTGAGCGGCCAGGAACGTCATCCGATTTAATCGTGAGAATTTCTTGAAGAGTATGAGCGGCACCGTAAGCTTCGAGCGCCCATACTTCCATTTCACCGAAGCGCTGACCACCGAACTGGGCTTTACCGCCGAGAGGTTGCTGCGTGATGAGCGAGTATGGACCAATGGAGCGTTGGTGAATCTTGTCTTCAACCATATGGTTGAGCTTCAACATATAGACCAAACCAACGGTCGGATCATGGTCATATTTTTCACCGGTACGACCGTCGTAGAGAGGGATCTGGCCGTCTTCTGGGAAGCCAGCGCGCTTTAACTCTTCGCGGATCGTCTCTTCAGGAACACCGTCAAACACCGGCGTCGCCACCATATAACCGAGAGCGTTCGCTGCAAGACCCAGATGGGTTTCAAGCACCTGGCCCAAGTTCATACGAGAAACAACACCAAGAGGTGAAAGAATAATGTCGACGGGAGTACCGTCCTCTAAGAACGGCATGTCTTCGACTTTTACGATGCGCGAGATAACACCTTTGTTACCATGGCGACCAGCAAGCTTATCACCTACCTGAATCTTACGAAGATCAGCGACCGAAACAACGATCTGACGTAATACGCCAGGCTGCAATTTGTCTCCATTGTCGCGTGAGAAGACTTTTACATCAACGACTTTGCCCTTTTCACCGTGCTCAAGATACATTGAGGAGTCACGAACATCGCGAGCCTTCTCGCCGAAAATCGCACGGAGAAGTTTTTCTTCAGCCGAGAGATCAGTCTCGCCTTTTGGCGTGATCTTACCGACAAGAATGTCACCGGATTTTACTTCAGCACCGATGCGCACGATGCCATGCTCATCAAGATGACGGAATTTTTCTTCAGAAACATTTGGGATATCTGATGTGACGACTTCAGCACCAAGCTTGGTATCACGCACATCGAGTACGTGGTGCTCGATATGAATCGATGTGAAACGATCTTCGTGTACGAGACGCTCAGACAAAATAATGGCATCTTCGTAGTTATAACCGTCCCATGACAAGAACGAGACAAGAAGGTTTTGACCGAGAGCAAGTTCACCATGTTGAACGGATGTACCGTCAGCAAGCACTTCACCGGCATAAATCTTTTGACCCTTGTTCACGGTTGGACGGAAGTTCAAACACGTCGAGTGGTTAGAGCGTTGGAACTTGGAGAGTTCGTAACGGCGAATCGCGCCGTCCTCACCTTGCAATTCAACGAGATTACCAGAGACCGCAACCACAACACCATCAACCGGAGCGATAATTGCATGACCAGCGTCGATCGCTACACGGCGTTCTACACCCGTACCAACAATTGGCGCATCAGGCTTAATACAAGGAACAGCCTGACGTTGCATGTTGGTACCCATGAGAGCGCGGTGACCGTCATCGTGTTCAACGAACGGGATCAAGGACGTACCGACCGAGAGAATCTGCTTGGACGAAACGTCGACATAGTCAATCTCATGCACATCGACAATGGTAGGCTCGCCGTTTTTACGGGCAGGCGTACGGTCGTGCATGAATTTGCCGTTCTTATCGATGGCCGTCGTTGCAGGTGCCGTGGTACCGCGTTCTTCAGTGAACGCATTCAAATAAACGATTTCGCTGGTGACCGTTGGGTCTACAGGCAATTTATCGATTGAGATTTTTGCTAATTTTTCAGCAAGTTTCTTATCGACTTCTTCCCCTGCCTTACCGACCGTTTTGCCTTCGCCGTCATTGACGTCTACGCGCAAAACTTCGCCAATGGCGTCTTGGCCATCGTTCTTCGCCCAGTTCTTCACGAGACGATACGGAGCTTCGATGAAGCCGTATTCGTTGATACGCGAATAACTTGCCATGTGACCTACGAGACCGATGTTTGGACCTTCAGGTGAAGCAATCGGACAAATACGACCATAGTGTGTGCGGTGCACATCGCGAACATCAAAGCCCGCGCGTTCACGTGTAAGACCACCAGGACCCATCGCCGACAAACGGCGCTTATGTTCAAGCTCAGCCAATGGATTGGTTTGCTCCATGAACTGCGAAAGCTGCGAACTCATGAAGAACTCACGAATTGCACCAATAACAGGACGAGCATTAATCAACTTCGCTGGATTGATATCGTTCATGTCCATCGTGGACATACGATCCTTCACGATACGCTCCATACGAGCGAGACCAATGCGGAAGCGGCTCTGAACGAGCTCACCAACAGCACGTACGCGACGGTTACCCAAGTGATCGATATCGTCTGCTTCGTCTTGCGAGACATTGAGTTGAATCAATTCGCGCAAAAGAGCAATCACGTCTTCTTTTGAAAGAATGCGGTTTTCTTCTTGTGAAACAAAACCGTGTTCGGAGTTCAGGTTGAAACGCTTATTGTACTTATAGCGACCTACAGCCGACAAGTCATAGCGATCAAAGTTAAAGAACATCGAGTGGATGAGCTGCTTGGCATTTTCTGCCGTTGCAAGATCACCTGGGCGAATGCGCTTATAGACTTCGATATAGCCTTCGTCTTCGTTCGATGAAACATCTTTTGCAAGCGTTGCTTCAACGTACTTATTAAGAGGATGAATATCGACATCTTCGAGCACCTTGCGGATCTCGTCGTCTGAACCCAAACCGAAAGCACGCAAGAGAGCCGTTGCGGCAACTTTGCGTTTGCGATCAATTTTTACCCAAAGCACGTTGTTTGCGTCGGTCTCGAATTCGAGCCAAGCACCACGTGAAGGGATAATTTTTGCCCCGTAATAACGGCGGCCATGCATGGCTTCAGCGGTAAAGAAAACACCGGCTGAGCGCACGAGCTGGGTAATGACCACACGCTCAATACCGTTCACGATAAAGGTACCGCGATCGGTCATGAGTGGGAGGTCACCAAGATACACCTCGGATTCTTTTTCGAAGTTCGAACGCTTGTTCGTGAGGCGAAGCTTTACGCGAATCGGAGCTTCGTAGTTAACGTGCTTTTCTTTGGACGTCTTCTCATCAAACTTTGGCTCGTCGAAATAATAATCGACGAACGACAACTCAAGATCACGGCCGATAAAATCTTTGATCGGCGAGATCTCTTTGAACAAGTCGCGGATACCTTCTTCAAGGAACCAACGATAAGAGGTTTTTTGCACCTCAATCAAATCTGGCAAGGCCATGGCGTCGCGGGCGGCCGTAAAATAACGGCGGTCGCGGTCCTTTGGCTCTTGTCGCTTAAACGACATCGCATGAGACATGGGAGCGATGAAAATAATGAACGTTGTTATGCTTTGCCGCGGGGCCGTCAAAAAAAGACAGAGCCGCCAGGGGTGACGGGCGTCGCCGCAAAAACACAAAACGCTTGTTTTGATTAGGTGAAATCACACCGGAAAGCGACCAAAATATCAAAACGCCTCCCAACGGGGAAAAGTTGGGAGGAGACTCGATTAAGAATGGGTGTATCGCATTTGCAGTGAAAGGGGATCAATCTTTCACGAAAGCCATGACAAGTATCTGTACAAACACCTGTCAAGCCGCGTGGTTTCGTGCGGATTCTACCAAGGTCACTATAAAAGGTCAAGCGTCCAACATATGATTGACAAAATGACCATTATAAGATATATTGTGTCGGCACATTTGTGGCCATTGGCCAGAAAGCAGGTAGAGTGAATCACTATATCTCGGATGTCTCCTTCAACCGGGTTCTGGAGATGATGAGGAGCTACCCGGCGACCTTCGGAAACCTCATGCAGGAGATCAACTGGCTTCGCGAAGACGCCATCATCTTCTGGGTGAACGCTCGCGAGCTCCCCAAGCTGTCGTCCCTCGACTTGCTCAAGGGCATCAGCGACGTGGAGAACTCCCTGGGACAGGCCCAGAGTCTCACCGCGGTCGCCAACGAGGTTCTGACGAGCCCGGTCTGGGAGGACCATCCCTACTACTTCGAGGAGCGCAACGAGCTCAGCGAGATGCAGGAAGCGCTCGAGGTGCAGCAGACGCGTCTGCAGTCGACCCTCCGCCGCCTGCTCGACGCCCTCTCGTGGGCCGAGCGGTTCGAGGAGCTCGACCCCACCCACGACCCGCGCATCTGGCGGGCCAAGTGGATCGCCCCGCGGAACCCGCGCAACTGCGACTACAAGGGCTGGCACCGGTTCATCCCGGGCAACCACAAGCACAGTCGCGTCGACCGCCTCTACAACGAAGCGAACCACGGCCCCAAGAAGAGCCCGCGGTTCAGCTCGGCGCGCAAGGCCCGCGAGAACGAGCGCCAGTCGCTCATCGACCAGCTCGCCGCCTAGGCAACATCAAGACCACAACTGCTGAATCCCCTAACTCGTACTGAGTTGGGGGATTTTGCGTTGGCCTCATTTTTATGTAAAGCATACTGTTGACATATTTTGCATACTATGTTAAGAACTCCCCGTGTTTACGACGATCGCCACTGGCGAAACGGTCGGTCAGGTTTCGCGCCTGGCTCAATACAAGAACCTTCAGCTCCGTGGTGAAATCACGGACGATCCGAAACTTCGGATGTTGGGCGAGCTCGCGCTCGTGACCGACATCACGAAGAAACTGTTCGCGGCAGGTGGTGCCAGACCACCCCTGGGATTGCTCTACAGCCTCCAGTCCTTCACATCCGAGATGTGTGAGGAGTATGAGAACTACGAGCTACCCTGGAAAAACTGGGACGAACTCCGCGAAGATGAGCGCCTGGCTCGAGAGATCCGTTGGGACCTCGAGGCCCTGGAGCCCAACTCGTGCAACTGCGCGCGTTGCTGTGGCGTCGACGAGGAGGCGACCCCGCCGCTCAAGGTCTTCACTCCCTCGCAGGAGATGAGGGCCGAAGCGAAGCGGGAGGCAACGCTCCGCGAAGAGGGCCGCCGGGTGCGTCGCCGAGCAAGTGAGGACGAGGCCGAAGAGCCGACTCCGAAACGAAGCTTGCGCAACCACCGGCGTGCCAACGCCGAGCTCGAGGCGCTGATCTGAGACTGACCCCGTCCAAACCGTAGAAATGCGGCGAGGGCGGGGTCTTCAATTACATCCGATTTTGCCTCTCAAAGCCCCCTACCCCCGGTAGCCACATTTATTGTGCGTTAGATATATGTCTACCGACCCCTTCCCACATTTGTGGAAGGGGTTTTTGGTTATTGACAGCAACAACGTAAAAAGTGAACGGAGTTAAGTACTATGACATTTACACGTATCTATAACCGTCCTGAATACAAGGACCGAAGAAGAGAGCTCAGAGCAACTATGACTGCCGCTGAACGTATGATCTGGGAACGAGTCCGAGGGTCTCAGCTTGGTTGCCGTTTTCGCCGGCAGCATAGCATTGGTGATTATATCGTTGACTTTTATTGCCCTACCGCAAGACTGGTAGTCGAAATAGACGGCTCAATCCACGAAAGCGAGGGCCAGCAAAATCACGACACGCTTAGAACGCTTTACCTCAAAAGCGTTGGTCATCATGTTCTGCGTTTCACAAACAAAGAAGTACAAGAAAACGTCGATCGTGTCATTCACATCATCGGCAGCTATTGCCCCTAACCCCTTCCACAAACGTGGGAAGGGGTCGCCCGACGAAGGCTCGGCGTAGTCGGGCGGGGGTAGGGGGCTTCGATGGGTCGATGTAGCCCATTCTTAGCCAATTTGGCTAAGATTAGTACTTGCTATTATGTCAAAAACGTGCTATACTTGTATGGTAATAAGATGAGCGAAGGAGGCTTATCTCGGGCGTATATTCCATAAATATCGCTAATGTTAGCCACGTTAGTTAAATAAAGGCTAAGGTTAGAAAAGAAAAGCAATCACTTGACAGTTTAGGTGATTCATGGTAGAGTAATACGTCGAGGATGTAACAACCTTACAACTTAAGAGCTTGTCACGGAGGAGAGCCAAGACAAGCAATGAACGAACTTACCGGCCTTTATGGCTAGGTGTAGCGCTTATTGCTTTGCTCGGTATCCCGTGACGCTTCATGCGTCATTTTTTGTTGTAATGATCGTTTTGGAGGAGGCAAACAGGTGGACGCTGTAGGAATCCGGTTTCGACTGGAATCCTTCATCTGAGCCCTGTACGGATTCAACCGCTTCGGCGGCCTTGAACCACTTCTCGTTGGATTTTTATCCGATGAGTCGCCGCCTCCGAAACGATCGTTATAGACAAAGACGGGTGGAGAAGAACCTCGCAGGTAGCCGAACACGGTGCGTCTGCGAGCGGTGCGCAAAATCAGCCACGGCGGTTTCGACTGCTAACTCTGAAAGTAGCAAGCCACACGCAGGCAATGCCCTCGGGTATTCGCCAGCCTCTTCTTCAACCGTCTTTCTCTATTCGGTGCTACTACCGACACGGCGAAAGAGCCGAACCTTCAATCTTCAGCAAGCAAGAGGTACAGATGGAAAACATCGTCATCAGCAGTGTTCTCGCGTTCATCATCATCACGATGCTCGCCTGCGGACCCTCGATTTCCTTCGTATGGCTCGCCTACCGCTTCATGCGATCATTGGCGCTGGTCACACCTGAAGCACTTCCCGAGGCTCGCTCAACGTTGAGGAAGATAAGGATCGCTAGCTACGGCGGTTTCAGCTGGCTTTTCTTCGCTGCACTCCCACACTTCTACTGGAAGAGCGGTGAGCTCACGCTCACCTTAGCCTACTATAGCGTAGGTATTATCACTGCTGCGCTGAACTACGAATATCACCAGCGATCAGAACGCAAGCTGATCACCATCAACTGAACTCCCTGCGAAGTTGAGAAGCTCACTCTTCTCCTTCGCTCTCAGAACTCATTCATCAACATTGTTGGTGGATGATGAAGAGATCTCGCTTTCATTCTTTTTCCCGATTTCCTCTCCCCTTTGATGCGTTGAAGCCGGAGGGTTGAGATCAGGAGAAAAAACGAGAGCGGGATGTGCGATTTTGCACTTTGCAGTCCGCTCACAAAGGTTCAATGAAAATTAGAAACTTAACGAGTTTCAAGGTGTCCGTAACAGCAGCGGAGCAAGCCCATAACGGGGTGACTCTCTGGCCTGAATGGCCAGTGGTAAGGAAAGCCAAGACAAAC
>CALMET010000115.1 GCA_937863195.1 uncultured bacterium | reverse complement strand
GGCGAATTGCGTTGTATCTCGTTCGAGACATTGGCCAAAAACGCCTTTGATGATTTCAAGCTTATTATAGGCAACACATTGGCTATTTGAACCACAGCTATAGGCTGATTGCGCTGCTTGAATACCACCCATCACATCACCGGAGCCTTCACCTTCGCTAACCGAGCCTTCATTTAAGCTACTTGGGATACAGGTCTGGCCATCACGCTGACCACCGCTACAAATACCAGGCGGTACTTCTTGAGCGTTAGGATCAAAGAATTTTGCCTGCGAATTATAGGTGACACGTTTATAGGTACACGAACAATCTTGGCCAAATTCACAAATATTTGCATTCTCAAACCCATCGACGGCCGTCTCTGGTGCTGGAGGTGATTTTGCCGTATCCCATTCTACAACATAGCTGGTGCCAAATGGGGAGTCCGCCTCAGGGTGTGAACGACATTCAGCAGGAGGAAAAGCTGCGGTTAAACTCGCGTCAGTTTTTGGATCTTCCAGTTTGAACTTCTCAGCGAGTTTTTCGAAGTTCGTTGAGTCGGTTGTGGATTGAACAGGGAGGTAACAATTAAACGGACGTGCCCCTTGGCATTCAAACTGGTTGTAAAAACCAACGATCTGTTTACCTTCAGCAGTTGTATAACCACAGAGGTTGAGATTTGGGTTCGCCAAACCAATCGCATCGTTATCAAGAGGGCGAGCAAAGTAAGAGCTTAATGGGACAGAAGGCAATACGCTACAAATACCATTACCCGTATTTAGCGAACTTGGTGGCATCACAACTTTTGCCGCCAAGCGATAATCTTGACCAAAGCGGCTCGCAGATTCTGGGTAGAAGGCCGTGGTCAAGCCTTCTTGCCCGACACGCATCGTAAGCGTATCTGGGATCTGAAAGGAGTTCGGGATGGCATAACCCGAATAATCTTTAGCGCCGAGCCCGACTTGACGCGACGTATAGACCGCGCTGTCAAAGAACGCCCCTGTCGATAAGACCGGTTCAGAGGCCTCATTGTCACGATCGACATAATTCGCACAGAAGATATCGCCTGGTTTGCCGGTGGCTTTATCACAAAGCGCGAGATCGATACAGACATCTTTATAGTTGCGTGTTGCCGGGTCAAAGACCGTTTCAGAACTACGGCAACCAAGCCACTGCGCACAATCACGATCAAGATTTACTTTGACGATCAAGTTCGAATCATTGGTTAACTGTGCCATGCTAGTAACCTTTGGAGGGCCATTAGGACAACGCATTCGTCCATAAGGAGTCGCCAAATCATCCGCCAAACCCGTCACCGAACAACCAGCTGCCGTAAAGACGCTGAGCGGAGGAACTGGGGTATAGCCGCTAGTCCAGTCTACTTCGACTTCTCCTTGGCAGAACTCGTTGCTCGCATTCGTTACACAATCAATAGGCGCGGTTGGATTGTACCCATTACTTGCATACGCCGCTGCCGTCGCCTTGGAGTTGAAGCGCATTGTATTGTCAGCCATGTCACGCAAAAGCACACAGCCGTTGGCAGGATCAATTTGGCCTCCGCAAGACTTCTTGTCGATACTGTCATTGTTCAAGAAGAAGTACGGCTTACCCGTTGAGTGATTTGGGTCGGTCGTATCATTCACGTCACGGAATTCGGTACAGCTGTCTTGTGAGGAAGGGCAAAGCGCGGTCCAGCCGGTATAGGCATCATCGCCGCGTTGCGCCATACCAAAAGTGCTGCCGCTCTCGAGAATCTCAGGGTAGCAAGGGGTGTTTGAACCTTGGACGAAGTAGCCGTTATAACTGCCTTCTGGAAGTCCTGCTAAGGCCGAACCAGCCACAGCATCAGGGAAATCCGCCGAAGAGAGACGTACGCCTTCTTTATATTCACACACCTTTTCTGCCGGAGCACGGAAGTATTCTTTGGCGCCCTGGTGGTCAAATTCTTCACACATTTCTTCTGACGGCTTACACAAGGCCTCGCCGTATTTCAGAATATCGTCCTTTAAATACACCGTCGTAGGCTGATCTTTAAGACCCAAACGGTCTGGGGTGTAGTTTGGTTTGCCGAAAGCACGACATGACGCGTTTTCTGGCTTACAGAGCTTGGTCGTATCGTAAACCAAGTAAAGCATGCGATCAGCAGGTCTTACTGTGGTATTACTTGGATAATCTTCGCGTGGCGCGATGTTGATGTTTTGTACCGGCGTTGCATCTGCCTGCGTGAAGGTTTGCGCATAGGCCGAATCACTATTACGTGTATCAACGAAGGCACGACAACCAATCGCCTCTTCTTTACACAAACGCGTGAAGCGATGTGCATAAACGGTATTGTTAAAGGTGTCTTTATACTCGCGGCAACCAAGCATGGCTTGTGGCTCAGGCGCGCCGGCATAAGACGTGTCACATTGAATTGGCGTATTCCACGAGTTATTCACGACGTAGACGGTGTCTTGCACACGTTCGACGCGCACCTCGTCAATAAAGACTGAGCGCGTACCGATAGTGAGAGAGTCTAGCGAAATCTCGAGCTGTGCGATCGCTGCATCAGGACCAGAGAAAAGGCCCAAGCTATAACGTTGCCAATCAGCACCAACAGAAACGACACCAACCTCACTCCCTGCATTGCTACCTGCTAATGAGCGCAACTGAACGGCAAGAGGCTGAGCACCCGGGGCTTTTGCCCAGAAGCTCACGCGGTAAAGCGCGTCTTTTTCGTTTGGATAATTTGCCGCGGTGATTGATGCGGCTGATGACAAGCGCAATGAGCGGTCACCAACGATAACGGATTCTTCAGAGCTCTCACCATTTGAGAAGGCCCCGCGGCTCGTGCGGAAGTTTTCGGTTAGCACCGACTGAACGTTACCAGCTGAGACGCCTTTAAAGGCGCGACAACCCGCAAAGGTAGATTGACAGGTGCGGCTCTCGCCGAGATAGGCATTATAAATACATTCACCCGTGGACTCAGTGAAGTTGCCACCTGTATTACGGCAATCATCTCTTTGACCAGAACGCGAAATACGCAAGGCCACACATTGGTCCGTCGAGAGAATCGTTTGCGAATAATAACGATAGAAAACATTTCCGTCTTTGTCGTAGAATTGATGACAATCAGGGTCAGTGCCTGTTCTCCAAAGATTTTCGTTACAAGAAGTAGGTTCTTTTACGGTACCGTCTGTACCACGTTTGAGCAGAACGTCTGGGCCAACAGCACTCTCACCAGGCGTAATCGCTAAGGATGCCCTAAGACTAAAGGTTCGCAACTGATAACCCGCATCCGCTGAACCTTCCCAAACATAGAATGACTTGGTGCGCTGAGCGTCAGGCTTTTCACAGGCGCGGAGATAACTAAACGACTGCGCCGTTTCACCGCCTTGCACCGCCTGCTCGACATTAGTGAAGGTCTCACAGCCAACGTCTTCTTGCTTACACTGCCCTGCCGTAGCTGGGATGAAATAGCTTGGTGCAATATCAGCAGCATCACTAAAACGATCATCAACGTCTTTTACAAGATCAAATGCTGATGCTTGTTTGCGAAACTCTGCATACCCAACACATTGTTGAGGGCACAGGTCATTTTTTGAAAGGATGGCCGGTACTTTATCGGTGCTACTTGTCTCAGAATACTCTTGGCAACCCGCATCAATTTGCTTACAGACTTTTGCAAAACTCTTGCATTGCACAGGGTCACTCGCCAAGCCCTGACATGCAAGCTCTTCTGGAGCAACTTTCATATGAACGACGGGTAATGAGCGATTGATACCATCAACAAATGGTGTCGCGTATTCGCTTTCTTCAAATTGAACAGCATCACTCTTTTTATCGACCTTCATCTTGTAAGTGAGTACGCTACCTCCGTTTTCATCAGTAGTTACATCATATAAAAAGCCTTTGATAGCTTTTTTTGAAAGTGGAGCAACAAATTCTGTAATTTCCTGGGCATTTATTGTCGCATTAGAAATGAA
>CALMET010000114.1 GCA_937863195.1 uncultured bacterium | reverse complement strand
TCCATTGAACATCTGCGTGACACGACAGCTAAGCTCAGGGCAAAACTTACTGAAGGTAACGGAGTGACTCTTGATAGTATCTTGCCAACTGCATTTGCATTGGTGCGAGAAGCTAGTAAGCGAACTTTAGGCTTACGTCATTATGACGTACAGTTGATTGGGGGTGCTCTGTTACATCAAGGGAAAATTACAGAGATGCGCACTGGTGAAGGGAAGACGCTGGTTGGAACGCTTCCGGCATTTCTTAATGCGCTTTCAGGTCAGGGTGTCCATGTAGTGACCGTTAATGACTACTTGGCGAGACGTGATGCGGCGTGGATGGGTCAGGTGTATGACCTACTTGGTCTTTCGGTCGGTATTATTAATAGTACCGGTTCGTATTTGTATGATGCGTCACACGTTGAAAAAGATCGTGAGCGTGATGATGTGGGTTCATACAAAGTCGTATATGACTTTTTGCGTCCCTGCACTCGTACCGAAGCCTATGCGGCTGACATTACCTACGGTACTAACAGCGAATTTGGGTTTGACTATCTTCGCGATAATATCGAATTTGATACCACCCGTTTACGACAACGTGGGCATCAGTACGCCATCATCGACGAAATCGACTCCATTCTCCTTGACGAAGCGAGAACACCACTGATTATTTCAGCACCTGCTCAGGATTCAGAAAATCTCTACACTATATTTGCCGGCATCGCAAAACAGCTCAAGCCAGAAGAGCATTATGTTGTCGACGAAAAACTGCGCAGTGCGACGTTGACGAACTCAGGTATTGAAGCAGCAGAAAAAATGCTCGGCGTTGACAATATCTACACCGACAAGGGTATCAAGTATGTACACCATCTCGAGACGGCCGTTCGCGCAACGGCGCTCTATACGCGTGACAAGGAATATGTCGTACGAGATGGAGAAGTGGTAATTGTTGACGAGTTTACCGGCCGTATGCAACCTGGTCGCCGCTGGTCAGACGGTCTTCATCAAGCCATTGAAGCCAAAGAGGGAGTAGCGATTCAGCGTGAGTCACGAACCTATGCTTCAATTACCTACCAGAACTATTTCCGTATGTACGAAAAGCTTTCGGGTATGACTGGTACGGCACTGACCTCTGAAGAAGAGTTCTATACCGTATACAAGCTTGAGGTGGTGCCGGTACCAACTCACCGTAAGGTATCGCGTTCTGATAATACTGACCTGATCTTTCAAAATGAGCCGGGCAAATTTAAGGCGATTATTGCACGTGTCAAAGAAATCAATCTAACGGG
>CALMET010000113.1 GCA_937863195.1 uncultured bacterium | reverse complement strand
CAATCGAGTTCAGGGTCCGCAAGTGCACTGCCCGTGGATGCGATGACAAAATCCCCGGAGCTTTACGGAGATTTTCTGCGGCAGCGATTTCACCTTCAGAGTTAATGATAACGGCACGGCGTTCGCGTTCAGCTTCAGCCTGCTTACCAATGGTGCGCTGCATATCTTCAGGGAGCGAGATATCTTTAAGCTCTACGCTCTGCACCTCGACGCCCCAGCTATTTGAATGACTTGCCACCAACTCACGAATACGTGCAGAAGCTTGGTCGCGTTCTGAAAGTAATTCATCAAGGGTCATTTCACCACAGACATTACGCATGGTGGTTTGCGCGAGTTGTGAAACTGCGTTCCAAACATGCTCAACTTCGATAACCGACTTTGCTGCATCGACAACGCGATAATAAATAACCGCGTTGATCTTACAAGAAACGTTATCCTTGGTGATGGCGTCTTGGTAAGGGACTTCAACGGCCTTTGTACGAATATCGACCTTGGTCATCGACTGGATCACCGGGATCATAATGCGCCAGCCTGGTTCAGCGATCTTATGAAACTTACCAAACATGAACTTTACACCACGCTGGTATTGGTTCACCTGGCGAATGCAGAACAAGTAAAAAATAACGGCGACGATAGCAAGAAATTGCCACATAGAAGTATTGGATGAGAATTATGCCTATACAGTTACCTTTACTTACCTAACCGTCAAGACAGTGAGGCAAAGCGCACTAACAATGACCGAGACACAGGCCTGTCCTGAAACGGTTTCGATCTTTACTTTGAGGGATTTTACCCAATCTAAAGCAAAAAAGGCTTCAATACGGGGTCCGTAGACAATTTGCCCCATCCCGCCCAATCTTAGGGTAAAGCCCCGCATCATCACCCATAACGACATATCACCCGTCAGCAATACCCCCACCCAAGGCGCTGACAAGATCGCGACATGGTAGAGACCGATTGCCGCCCCAAATTGTCCAAGGATAAAATTCGCATTCCACAACGTATAGGCAACGGCCCATAAGCCGATATGCGACATCTGTGCATGATACGTGATCCCGTCCCAGGTAAAGACCATGGTACTCATTGAGAGTAAAAGCATCCCTCCGCTTATAACGCCAAAGTATTTTTTATGCTTGATATCCTCAATGACCGCCTCAACGATATTCAATCTCAATAGCCACACAAAGATCGTCATGACGATAGCGGGATTCATCCACTGAAACAGTGCCGCAACATACAGCATAGCTCCGGCAATGAGGGTACCGAGCTTTATCTTCACAAAGAGCTCCATCTTCCATCCAAAAAATACCGCCAATGGCAATGCGACATAGAGGACGGGTACAATGACGTGTGGCCACCACAACACCGACATTGCTCCCAAGACCAAACACAGGGTAATGAGCGCTAAGCTAAACAGTGCACGGCTACTCTGCTGGGTGTGGCGTTTCATAGATAGGGCTTTTGTACCATAAAATCATCCGTATCAAAAAAAATCTCCCGACGTGTGTCGGGAGATTTTTGATGGTGTCCCCGGCTGGATTCGAACCAGCGACCTATAGCTTAGAAGGCTATTGCTCTATCCAACTGAGCTACAAGGACAGGACGACGCCAAAACTACCGCCGAAACGCCTTAACGTCAACGATACGTCGCTCGCGAGCGACGTATCAACGAAGGTCGCCATCACCGTGCAATGTACCCCTCTCCATCCGCGAAGCGAGCTTGGTCAGATTCTCGGTGGCGATTTCATCTAAATTCGTATCAAGCTCACGCGCGATCTGAGAGACGTACCAAAGTACATCACCCAATTCTTTCTTCATGAGCATTTTTCGTTCATCTGTCAGAATGCCGGCATCGTCACGAATGAGTTTTTTCATTTTTTCGGCCAACTCACCCGATTCGCCACAGAGTCCTAAGATCGGATAAATCAGGTTCTTGCCCGCATCTGGGTAAAGCGCCGTTTTGGTGGCGCCTTCTTGGTATTCGTTCAATGTCATAGGGATTGTAGGTAAGTAAGCTCTTGTTGTAACTCATGTTCGCCCTGCTTCAAACGCATCGCATCACGCCATCGAATAGCTGCTTGCACCGCTTGAAGAATAAGCAAGACAACCATTACCGCCACGGCAAACCAAAAACACTCCCCGACTGACCAGCTCGGCAATTTGGCACCTATTTCAAATGTTGTGGACGTTGGCACACGAGATCCAATATCTAAAACCTTCTCCCCTACCACGGGCAAGGCAAGGCTAAATTTCCATTCACTTAACTTTTTATACCAATCGGCAAGCTGGGCAAATTGCGCCAGCAAAAACGCCAAAATAAAACTCACGAGCCCCGAGAGCAAAACGAGCTTAGTGGTGTGAATGGGATGAAAGCTGATGAGTCCGCGCAATTCTGAATAGGAGGCAAGTTGGCGACGACGTTCATCGATCGCATACTTCACGATACGCTCACGTTCTTGAGGATAGTTTTTCACCAGCAAGTCCACCCCTAAACAACCTGTAGGTATAATGGTTGGCATACTTATTTGTCGTCGTTATCGATGGTTTTGCCGTGAAAGGCTTTATGTACCTCGCGCAATTGCTGATTGGTGACATGCGTATAAATCTGCGTTGTCGTGATAGAAGAGTGCCCAAGCATCGCCTGCACGCTGCGCAGGTCAGCACCGTTAATCAATAAGTCGGTAGCAAATGAATGCCGCAAGGTATGGGGCGAAACCTTTTTTGGGATGCCCGCCGCAGCCGCATAATAATGCACCAATCGTTCAATCGAGCGCGGAGTCAACGGCCCCACATCCTTCACGCCGCTCTTGGCGCGGTCATGACGCACAAACATCGAAGGCGCCGTATCTTCGCGCAAACCGAGGTAATATTTGAGAGCCGCGCGGGCTTGATGCGAGACAAAAGCGACACGTGTCTTATCGCCTTTACCACGAACCGTGAATTCATCGCGCTCAAGATTAATCGACGTGATTTTTAACGAAGCCAGCTCAGAAACACGCATCCCAGTTGAAAAAAAGAGTTCGAGAATCGCCTTATCGCGCGCTTTCACCAGCGGAGAGTTATCTGATTTTTCTGGAGCTTCGAGCAAACGCTGCAAATCGGTACTTTCTAAAAACGCGACATCACGACTACCTTGCTTTGCGAGCTCGATCTTTTCTGGTGATAAACTTTTGATATCGCGCTTGGCCAAAAATTTTAAAAACGAGCGCAGGGCGATTAAATGGTAATTTTGCGTCGATTTCTTAAGCGTTGTCTGGTCGTCTTTTGTTTCAAGGCGATTAAGATACAGACGATAATTATGAATCATCGAGGCCGTAATCTCTTCGGTATCAGGATCTTTGGCCCAATCGATAAATCGCTTAATATAAAAGTCATAATTGCGCACGGTTAAGAGTGAACGTCCTTTTTCAATTTCAAGGTGTTCAAGAAACGGTCGCAACTGAGACGAGATGGCTGGCATAAGGCTAGTTTAGCATGCGTCGCAAAAGAATACACGGTGAAATACCCTTTTCGTGTTATCATTATGTCTATTATGCGTCGCCTGGACCTTGCTTTTGCTGCTTTGCTTTTACCGATTGATGCCCTCGCTCTTTTTGGCGCAGCTATCTCGGCCTATGCCCTTCGCTATTCTGATGCGGTGGTCGGCATCCGTCCGATTTTTACCGATGTCTCATTTGAGATGTATCTCGGTTGGTCGGCGATATTTGTCGGTGTATGGATGGCACTCTTTATGCTCGCGGGTCTGTATACCATCCAACCGCGTCGCTTCTGGAGCACTATCGGACGCGTTCTGCTCGCCTCAACGGCTGGCATCATGATCGTGGTGGCAACGGTCTTCTTTGGCCAAGCCTTCACCACCTCGCGCTTTATCTTGCTTGCCGTTTGGGGATTCGCCACGGCCTATGTCATCGTTGGTCGTACCTTTTTGCATCTCGCGCGTCGTAGTTTATTGCGTCATGGTATTGGCCATCGCAAGCTTGTTGTTATTGGCCAATCACGTTCAGCCTTAGACTTGATCACACTCTACCGCCAACACAAAGTAAACGGATTCACCGTCGTAAAGCACTTCAAACAATGGTCCGCTTCAAGCGAGAGCGAATACACCAAGATGCTTGATAGCAAAAAAGCTGACGCTGTTTTACTTGCTGATCCAAATCTGAGTCCAGAAACCTCACAACGCATTCACGCCATCGCCGAGCTCTTTCATGCAGATTTTCGCTTCTTAGCGAATCCGTTTGCAAGCTCGATTTCGCGTATCGAAATCGATACAACGGGTGGTATCCCCGTCATTGAAACCAAGCGTACGCGTCTCGATGGTTGGGGCCGCATCTTTAAACGCTTATTTGATGTGATTGTTGCCCTTGTTCTCATCATCCTCACATCGCCAATCATGATTATCGCCGTAATCGCGCTCATGATTGAAGACGGCTTACCCGTCGTCTATGTGAGCGAACGCGTCGGCGAGCGCGGAGGGCTGTTTCCGTTTTATAAATTTCGTTCGATGTGGCGCAAGTTCTCTATTGGTACTCAGTTTAAACAATCCGCTAAAGAGAATCTCGCTCTTGAGAAAAAGCTCATCGAAGCGCAGAGCATTAAATCTGGTCCTGTGCCAAAAATCGCCAATGATCCTCGCGTGACACCGGTTGGCCGTTTTATTCGTCGCTGGTCTATCGACGAATTACCACAGTTTTTTAACGTCTTAAAAGGCGATCTCTCACTCGTTGGCCCTCGTGCTCATTTGCCTCGTGAAGTCGCTAACTATCAACCTCACCACCGCCGCGTTCTCGCCATCAAACCTGGCATCACCGGCCTCGCTCAAATCAGCGGCCGTTCTGACCTCAGCTTTGATGATGAAGTAAGCCTGGACACCTGGTACATCGAACACTGGTCCCCGGCTTTAGATATCTATATTTTGCTCAAAACCCCTTTTGCGGTCTTT
>CALMET010000112.1 GCA_937863195.1 uncultured bacterium | reverse complement strand
TTGCAACCATGGCTGCAATCACGTCCACAAGCTCTTCAGCGTGATGGTCATTCGCCAAGTACTTTGCCGCAATCAATTCTCGGAGCGTTTGTGTCGCGACTTGCTTTGGCTCGCTCTCTAAACCCAACTGACGTTTTAAAATACGAACGATAGCACTGCGGCGCAAAAGGTGCTCTTCTTTATAGTCGATCGCCGTGCGCAAACGCTCATAGAAGACGGCAAAACGACTCACGGCAGAATGCACGATTAGTCGAGTACCTTCGGTGGCAAGCGCAATATCAGCCGGTTGTACGGCTGTGGCGAGTAAATCAATTTTTGCCTTCGAAATTGTCTCCATAGAATACGCGGACAGTAGCAAAATAAAGGGTTTTTGTCGAA
Organism: uncultured bacterium; assembly: GCA_937863195.1. The sequence continues at coordinate 4,484 of CALMET010000112.1, read as the reverse complement.
CTGATGTAATTATTTAGAAAAAGAATACCGCCCAAGTTATGAGCGGTTTTCATGTAGGCGGCGAGACTTGGTTGAGCCGTCATCTAGGCAGGCCAAACCTAGGAGCCGTCAAACCCTTATAACGCCCGCCGCGAAATCCTACTTCAGGAAATGGCGGTTCGTTGGTCATGACGAAGTAGCAGCTATTCGGCCAGATCCACTTCCAGCGTTCGTCGATGATGACACCGTTCTGAGCAAGGACATAGTCGATAAAGCTCTTGGCGCGATCAGACTCGGCCACGATCCTCTCCCGCAAATAGATCACGGGATCCAGCATCGTCTCCATAACCTTGTCAGAAGGAAACTCGAGACGCGAGCTCCCAATTCTTCCAAGAGTGTAAAATGCCCCGCGCTTACCAATTGCGCTGTGTAACATCCGATGAGTACGGTCAGGCTTTTCAAGAGCAAAGACCTCGTACCAGGCCGTGACCGACCCCTCCGTCTGAGGGAGCCATCGCACCCAGTAGTTATTCGGCTGAGCCTTGGGTGTACGCCCGTACTTCTTTTGTCGCTTCTTGGGAGCTTGGACACTAACGATATCGTTCATGAGACCTCCGTGCCCTCAGCCTATACGGTTTTATAAAAGTGTCAAAATGATATCCACCGCATACCCCTGGCCTACTTTTTCTTTCTTTCTGACGGCGGCTTTAATGGGTAATAAATAACTCCCCGATTGATTATCGGGAAACACCGACGTCTTCCAACTCGTCGAGCCGATCGTTGCTGCTACCTTCACCGAGCCCCAACCTTTGCGCTTCTCGCCTTCTTGGGACTTTTTGATGATGGCGGCACTAGGCTTATCAAGCGTGACAAAATGCCAATTTGCCGACTCTCCCGGATAGAGCCAAATTTTTGCCGTAAATTTGCACGTCTTATTCATTCGCCGTCTTTTCTAATGAAGCCTTGGCAAACGGTACGCTAAACGCCCGGCACCAGACCCAGACTTCATTATATTTTTCTGAATCAAATCCTTCGGCTAATTCATAGTTCTGAGAACCTTTATCGCCTTTCAACGCACCCACTTCGCTGCCTTTGATATAGGTACCGTCTTTACCGAAGCCAACAAAAAGATCCGGGCCATTGCCGACGACGAAATCTTCTTCAAAACGCACATAGCTTTTATCCCCTACCTTAATCACACTCGCGGTCCCGGTCCCATGATGAACGGCATCAAAACCCGTGAACGTACCTTGATAGACGGTCTGCAAAATGGGCGCTGTTGTCGTAGCCACTTGTGTTGATGTCGATACGCTCGTCGTCGTTACTGATTCAGTCTGAACCGGAATAACAACCACTGGCAACGATTCATTTACTGTCTTCGTGATAAATAATGGCGAGATCAACCAATAGGCCACACCAGCCCCTAAAATAGCGAGAGCGATGCTCACCGCGACAATGATTCTTTTCATAAAGAAAGCATAACACAAAACACCGCCCTTACGGACGGTTTTTTGTGCTTTCTCCAGCGTGAGAGATTCTACGTTGTATTAATTGGCCAATTTCTTCTACATCTTCAATACCGATCATCGAAATTGTCGTCGGTAAAATATGAATTAATTGCTTTCTACGCTTCGGACTAATAACAGCTAAATTATCCATTAACGTATTCATCTGTAGATAAATTGTCCCCGTGCGATCCAATTTGGCTTCTACGTGAACATCTTTATCAAGATCATTCCATTTAATGGACTCAACTTTCCCCTTTTTTGTATAAATGAGTTGTGTCGGCGTGCCCACAAAATACCCACCTTTTTTGAAATACCGGTAAAGCATCGCAATGAGCTCAATGACGAGAAAGAGTGCTATTCCTAATATCAGAGTGACAGCTCGCATATCGGTCTCTGTGGCGGAGTCAAAGACTTCTATCGACTGGGCGCGGATCGTTTCTGTGATAAGCGCCATCGCCCGATGAGCAATTTCCCAGTTTATTAATGATGCGATATTTTCACTTTTAATGAAAAAAATAGCCGCCACAATAAGCCAACCAGAAGACGATACCAACGGAAAGACAATAGGCTGCCATCCATAAGCGTGTTTTGCCTGAACAACAAAATCCGGGACTTCGTCACCTAATAGATTTTTTACTCGCTGCGGCAAGTTGTCCGTCATCGTATTCATGCAAAGAAGCCTACCCTTCTCATAACAACCTGACAATAAAAACACCCCGACGTTTGTCGGGGTGTTTTTAATGGTGGGCACTGTAGGATTCGAACCTACGACCCCCTCGGTGTAAACGAGGTGCTCTAACCAACTGAGCTAAGTGCCCATGGTGCTGAGGAGAGGACTTGAACCTCCATACCCTTGCGGGTGCTACCACCTCAAGGTAGTGCGTCTGCCAATTTCGCCACCTCAGCGAGTGGTGGCGAGAAGATACCAAAACTCCCCTATCCTTGCAAGTCCCTAAGACCTGCGACCCACAATCCATTTAAGCCCGTTTGGACGTACTGAAAAAGCGATGTCAGAGCCATTAAGCTCAACGCCATCCACACTTATACGCACCTGGCCACCGGCTTTGATTTGGCCATTCGTGGCTTTTACGTGCGTGCGTGCGGCAGGCTTTGGTGATCCAAAAAGGGGCTTTTTTACGGTTTCGACGTCCACAAAGACATCGAGCTCACCATCGTCGCTCTTAGACCCCGCCATCAGGTTCACAAGGCGCATGGCGCCATTTTGCTGGCAGCTAATGGTGTACTTGCCGCCAATATCCAAAACCGCTTTTGGATCGCGAATGACGACCTCGGTTAAGAATGGCCTGTCACCCACCATCCCTAAATCGACTTGGCGGACAAAGCGCGCTGCCAAGCAATTTACTGAGTCCTCAAGTTTTTCGGGGATGCTTAACTGCTTTGCAATCATCGATGGCTCGGAAGGAATATAGCCGATCACGACATTGGCGTCGGCGATCACGGGGAGCACTTTCACGAGCGAGGCATCATTACCCACGATGATCACGGTTGCCGCCCCTTTTGAAAGCGCCTCTTTGGCCAACTCTTTTAAACCGTGAAAAGCGCCTTCGCGGAGCACTTGCCCCGCCAAATGGCGCCTTGATAATTCTGCTTCGAGTCGCGAAACCCACCTCTCTTGCGAACGATCTGAGAGTTTCGCGTCAAAGAGATAGGCGTACTGATAGGTCATGATCCTGAGATCGACGTCTTACCGTCAATTTTTGCTCCGCGTTCTACCGAGAGCGTTTTGGCCGACACATCACCTTTGACGGTCGAGGTTGCTAGCAAGTCCAAACCTTCGTCTACCGTGAGCGGACCGGTCACTGAGCCCGCGACACTCGCAGAGCCAGCTTTAACGATACCGTCGATCACCGCATCTTTGCCGACCACAAGACGGCCGACGGTGCTGAGCTTACCTTTGAGCTCGCCCTCGATCGTCACATTGCCATCGCTAGAAAAATCACCTTCGACGCGAACGCCCTTGGCGATAATGGTCGTTGCTGATGGGGCCGTAGCGCTCGTTGGCGCTTCTTCAAAGGATGGCGGGGTTGGTTTACCGAACATACGCATGGAGTTGTTGGCGATAATGTTAACCTACTTACATTTCTTCGGGTAGTGGGATGGAAAGGAGTGCGAGGCCGTTTTTCAAACCCTGCAATGCAGCAGCTGCCAAACGCAGACGCGCTGCCTTATCTTCTGGCGCTGCCTCGATAACCGGTACATCGCGATAGAAGGCATTAATCGCATGCGAGACATCAATACACCACTGCGCGATAATACTTGGACGAAGTTCATTCGCCGCCTGCTTTACGCAATCAGGAAGTCGCAACAGCTCTTGAGCAAGGATCTTTTCAGAAGCATGCGCGAACTCGGAGTTAATCGCGCCTTTTGGCACGCCACCCGCTTTGCGGATAATCGAGTGCAAACGCGTGGCCGCGTACTGACAATACGGGCCGGTATCGCCGTCAAAGGCCATGGCTTGGTCCATATCAAAGACAAAAACGCGATCATTATCTTGTCGTAGCATGCCGAATTTCAAACCTGCTTGCGCGAGGCACCAGGCAACATGAGTCACCTTGCCTTCTGACCAGTCATCATGACGTTTGATGATTTCAGCACGGGCAAAGTCGGTAACGGCGGCAACGAAGTCTTGGTAGGTGATGATATTGCCTTTACGGCTCGACATGGCACCTTCTTTGAGGGTCACGAAGTCATAACCGACATGTTCATCATTTGTACTCAACCCCATTCTCTTCAACACTTCAAACAATTGTTTGAAATAAAATGACTGGCGATTATCGACAAGAATAATACTCTTATCCAGATTCGAAAATTCTTTTCTTTTCAATTCAGCGAGCGCGATATCTTTGGTTGAGTAGAGCGAATTACCATCAGATTTGCGCACCAAGAAAACACCGAGCTTCACATCTTCAAGATCAACAACGATTGCGCCTTGGCTTTCGGTGGCAACGCCTTTTGCCATTAAGGCATCAACCATTT
>CALMET010000111.1 GCA_937863195.1 uncultured bacterium | reverse complement strand
GCTGCTACCAACGTCCTTGGTCAATTCACCTTCACCGCAACTGCTGCAAGCTCAACAGCAAGCGGCATGAATGCTCCACGTGGCGTTGCTTATGATCCGAACGGTGATCGCTTATTTGTCGCATCGAGTGGCAATCACCGCGTTACGGTTTTCGATGTCTCTTCCATAACAAACGGTGAACCCGCAACGAATATCATTGGTCAGCCAAACTTCGCCACAACTGCAGCCGCTATCACTCAAGCAGGCTTATCAACGCCTACAGGCATTGCCTATGATGAGATGAATGATCGACTCTTTGTGGCCAACTTAACAGCGCACCGCATAACCGCTTATGATACTTCATCGGTGTTGAATGGAATGAACGCGAGTCATGTCTTTGGACAATCTGACTTTACTTTAGGTGCGCTAAGCAATTCGCAACAGGGGATCAACGCGGCAACGGCGCTCGCTTTTGATGCAACCGCACAACGCCTCTATGCCGGCCAGCTTGGCAATCACCGCGTGAGTGTCTTTGACACGTCGATAGCCGGCTATACCGTTACCGAGACAGGAGGCTCAACCAATATCACAGAAAACGCTGCAACAGATACCATTGAAATTGTTCTGACAGCTCCGACGCTTGATTCTGTCACGTTTGATATCTCGTCTAACGATGTAGCGGCAAGCACAACGCCAGCAACGGTGACATTCACTTCAACGACATGGGACATCCCGCAATCGGTGACGGTTTTTGCCCCACCTGATGCTAACTTGGTGAATGAATCCGCAACCTTAACCGTTTCTGTGAACCAGGGCTTATCCGATAATGGATTCGACCTCTTAGCGAACCAAGATATCGCTGTAACTGTTACGGATGACGACGTCGATACTGATGGCGATACCATTATTGATGATATTGATACTGATGATGATAATGACACCATCCTCGATAGTATTGAGGACGCTGGGCCAAATAGTGGCGATATCAATAACAACGCTCTCTTAGATAGTCTCGAATCAACGGTTGCATCCATCCCAAATGCCGTTAATAGCGGTGTCATTGGACTCGTTTTAGATGGTGGATGCTCAGAGATTACTTCATTCACTGCGACAACATCCGGTGCTTACCCAACAGATTCTACCTACACTTATCCACTCGGATTTGCTGATTTTACCGCGAACTGTTCAGCTCCTGGCGAATCCGCGACCGCGACGGTGATCTTTGTGACCAATCAAGCGGCAAATAGTGTTTCTGCGCGCAAATACAATCCGAATACGCTTGCCCATGGTCCATTAAATGCGGTGATGAGTGATGTCGTTATTGGAGCAACGAACGCTATCCAATCAACCTATGTCATTCAAGATGGTGGCGCCTATGACATGGACACCTTGATTGATAGCGCTATTACTGACCCAATTGGCCTTGGTGTCGTGATACCGATTGTCACACCTGTCTCTAGTGGCGGTGGAGGCGGTTCGACCATTTATGGATGCAAAGACAAAAGCGCACTTAACTACAATCCTAGCGCGACAGTACAGAATCACAATTCATGCCAATACGCCGTCGCGCCATTGCCGGTAGTACCTCCGCCGGTGATCACACCAATACCAACACCTGAATCTCCTGTCTGTAAAATCACCAAACTCCCAACCAAGCCTATCAGACTCGGTGCCACAAATGACCCAGAGCAAGTGAAGCTCCTTGAAGCGTATTTGAATGCCGAGCTTGGTCTCACCCTGCCAATTGATGGCATCTATGCTAAGACGGATATGGATGCGGTTATCGCATGGCAAGAACGTTATGCTCCAGAGATTCTTCAGCCATGGGGCATCACCAAGGGCACGGGATTTGTCTCGACCTTTAGTCTAAAAAAATTAGCCAGCATTCAGTCATCACAATGCCATCCTGCCACGACACCTGCGCCTAAAACGTGCTTTGTCACAACAGGTAATCTTGTTCGTGGTGATAAAAGCTCTGATATTCTCAGACTTCAAAAAATCCTCGCTAAACAAGGATATTTGAAGGCCACACCCAATGGCAACTTTGGACCTGCGACCTATGCGGCCGTCATCGCCTTTCAAGCGATTAACACTATCGAACAAACAGGCACAGTTGGACCACTTACAAAACAAGCGTTCAAAACGCTTAACCTCTGTAACTAATATGCACGGATACGTTCAGAATATCGAAAAAGCGGCTTTAGAAAATACGGACTTTCGCCGCGTCGTCTATACCAGCACCAATAGCCAAATCGTCCTCATGTCGATTAAGGCTGGCGAAGAAATTGGTGCTGAGACGCATGATCTCGACCAGTTCTTTCGTGTCGAGGCAGGGGAGGGTAAAGTCATTCTTGATGGCATTGAACATGAAGTGAGCGATGGTTTTGCCATTCTTATTCCAGAAGGCACACTTCATAATGTGATCAATACTGGTGACGAAGATCTCAAGCTCTATAGCATCTACACACCACCACAGCACGAAGATGGCACCGTGCATCACACCAAAGCCGAAGCAGACGCAGCTGAAGAACATTTTGACGGTGAGACAACCGAATAAGTATGCAAAAAACCTCCCGAGAACCGGGAGGTTTTGCATAGGCGCTATTTGTAGAGCTCAAAGGTCTTGTATTGCCAAGTCATGAACTCTTCGAGGAGCTTACGATGCACGTAGACCGTTTCTGGCTGCGTCGAGTTCGCTGTTGGTAGGCGATAAGGTACAGATAAAAAGTAGCCATTCTCGCTCTCTTGAAGCTGCAGAATATCGAGACGCCTATTCATACCGATCACCGGAGTCGCGTCCCAGGGGGTCATGGTGGTTTCTGGCTGAATCGCGATGCCGAATTCGCCGTTCCACATTCGAGCCATGCTCAAACCGATGCTGCCATCGACGGTTTGATAGCTCTTGCAGAGCCCGCGATTGGCCGGCAAGTCGAGCATCCGCCTGATTAAGGTTGAATAGTCCTCAGGCCGTCCACGAATCAAGGCAAATTGCTTTGAGAGCGGATGGCTCGTTTCTGGCACCAATGGCACACGTTGGTTCGCCATATCGATTTGCCAGGCGCCTGGGTCTTCTGGGGGCTGGCTATAGAGCTCTTGAGTCATCACGTCACCAATACAGGTCGCAATAACCTCATCGCCACGCACGAGAGAGACCATGGTACCGATACCGCTAGACGGTTTGCGCACAAAGGCTTTGGTGCCATCGAGCGGGTCGATCGTAAAGTAGACCTGCTCTTCGCC
>CALMET010000110.1 GCA_937863195.1 uncultured bacterium | reverse complement strand
GTTCTCGGTTGAGAAGGCGTAGACGGTGAGAATCTTTACACCACGATCGATACACCAATCACCCACACTCTTCATGGTTTCATAACCGGCTTTATGGCCTTCTACCGATGAGAGTCCGCGCTCTTTGGCCCAGCGGCGGTTTCCATCCATGATCATGGCAACGTGATGTGGTCCCTGGGTCATACAATGGGCTTGAGGATAGCGGTTTTTACCTCGCTTGGTCAAACCCTCGACTTTGCGCGCTACAAGCTTTATCCTCTGGCCATGCCTATTATCGACGGCAAGGCGCTCGCGAGCCGCCTTGAACAACAAACGAAAGAACGCCTCAATGACACACAATTGAGCCCAACCCTGGCTATTTTGCAGGTTGGTGAAGATGCGGCTTCAAGTATCTATATTCGCAATAAGATGGCTGCCGCTGAGCGTATCGGCGCTAAAGCCATTCTTGAACGTGTCGATGCGAATACGAGTGATGACGACCTAAAAGCCATCATCCAAAAATGGAATGACAATTCAATGGTAAACGGGATCTTGGTTCAACTGCCACTCAAGGGCGAACACGATACCGACGGCATCATCCAAACCATTAGCCCGCAAAAAGATGTGGATGCTTTTCATCCTGAAAATGCCGCACGTCTTGCTGCGAGTAACCCTCTTGTGATCTCGCCTGTGCACGAAGCCGTCTTGCGTCTCTTGGCAGAAACGCCAATAAAACTCGCTGGTGCTATTACGGTTCTCGTTACCAATACCGACACCTTCGCGAATCCCCTCTCACAACTTTTAAAAACCGCAGGCAGCATTGTCTCAATCAATCGACCTGATGAACTTGATTCATTCAAACTCAAAGAAGCCGACATTATCGTTATCGCGATTGGACGCGCAAAATTCATCCACCCTTCAATGACAAGCGCAAAAGCGATCGTTATTGATATCGGCATCAATAAAGAAGACGGCAAAACCGTTGGTGATGCTGATACGCAGGCATTTTTGGACGCAGGTCATTTGATCACTCCGGTACCAGGCGGTGTCGGACCTGTCACCGTCGCCCTCGCTCTTAATAATCTCGTCACCTTGGCTATCGCTCAAAAGGCCGCGTAAAGAGTAAACAACGCAAAGCAGGCATACGTGAACGTAAGCAAACCATAAGCCCCTTTAATCATCCGCGAACGCGGTGTTTTTGGCATGCGTTTTAATGCCGCGATCAAACAAATCATCGCGGCATTGATACCGATAAAGACCGCGCCGATAAACGAGATTACCTCAACAAATTCTCTCGAAGCAAAAAGCAGCATGATTACCGGCAAACAATAAGCAAAAACATTTGACGCCATTCGCGACCAAGAAAAATCTTTATTGAATACCGATTTCAATTCAGCCGATGTTGTAATATAAGACGTTGCAATACCTGTTAAACCAAGTACCGGCAAAAGCCACATGAACTGCGTTGGGATATAGGAGTTGAATTCAATGACGCGATCACCGATCGTGCCACGCGACGCCAAAAAGAAGACAACACCAAATACCCACGAGAGCGCCGCAGAAACAAGCGTCCCAACCGTCACCGCAGAAAACGCTGCTTTGCGTGACTTACCAACAACTTCAATCACTTCGCCCACGCCAGAAAAGCCCGAGACAGAAAAAAGAAAAATACCAAAGGCGATTAACCAGCCTTGGCGCGTGGCACCGAGCACATCAAAAGACACGGCATTCCATTGCAGAGCGCTTAACATCAACAATGCACCAACCATCGCCGCTGTCACATAAGTCTCTGCTCTCGCGATAGCGCCATTACCTGCCGCAGAGATCGCGCTAAACAATGCCCAAAAGAGAATAATCGCCAACAACTCCGGTATGGTAAAAGCAATAAGATAGGCAAGTGACGCTAAAAACCCACCACCGAGCAAAATATAAGCATAGCTCGTTGAAAGTAAATGCAGCGGATAAGTTATCGCCGGAATCCATGCTGCTTTTTTACCAAAGGCTTTTTCAACAAAGTATCCCAGGCGATGCTTGCCGTCTGATGCGATAATCTCTCGCGTTAATGCAAGGTGAGTCGCGAGAGCGCCGCCTGCTAAAAGCCAAAAGAGCAATGAACCCCACCCAAGCCCGACATAAGAAAACGCGGCAGGCAAAGCGAATAACCCCGCACCCATAATGGTCCCCATCATCGAAAGAACGGATTTGGTCCACGCATGGGCGAGTTTCATGTGGGTATTATAGCATGACAAGAAACAAAAAAGCCGCATCTATCAACGCAACTCTTTTGTAGAGTCGCATCGTTAGACGCGGCAGAGACTTTCGCGGACAGCGAGGAAGCGGCCACCTTTTCCCAGATAGCCGATTGTCATATCCTGAGAAGCCATACCAATGTGCAGGCCGAAGATACAGATACCCGACTTATCACGTTCCGACACGGCAAGGGTACCCAAGACACCGATGCCCGGTCCGTCCACTTCTTCAGGAAAGGCCTTCATGAAGCTGAAGGCCTCCTCCAGGAGTGCGGGACGCAATCCCAGTCTTGGCATGACCATGTCAACCGCGTCACACGCGCACATGCTACAACCTCGGAAAGAGTGCGTGGCATCCACATACTCAAAAACGAGCGTTCTTTCGTTGCGCGGAACCCCCTCGCAAGACGCGATATCCACTAACACCGCTGTCTCGAACCAAGGATTATGGCTAGTGAAACAGTCCAAAATCCGTTGATACGTCACCGGGGAGTAATGAACCTTAGCCACAAACTGTTGACCTGGATGAACAATTTGACCCATGAATCCTCACTTGTTGGATGGTTTGACTGTTTGGATTTATGCGCAAAAAACAACATAAACCAACGCTGGATTTTACCATACATTACATGTTTTGTCAATCAAAAAACCAAACTTCTCTTGCGTCGTAAAACGTTAATATTCAAGTAACCGTGTGGGGATTCTACTTATCCACAGCCATCACCCAGCTTCTCCCCTCTTTGGATCCCAAACGCATTGC
>CALMET010000109.1 GCA_937863195.1 uncultured bacterium | reverse complement strand
TGTTTCAATCTTGCGCTTGGCCGCTTCTTTCATTTCTGGCGAGTCTTTGCGCACACGCGGACCACGTACAATCAGGTCTGCCCAACGAACGTCTTTCAAGTCATGCTTACCTAAAGCGAAGCGTACATTTTTAAATTTCTTGAGTTGCTTCACGTTTCCTGCCAACTCCTTTTCTGTTTTTAAATCCGTAACACAAACGTCGTCGCCTTGTTTGGCAAAATAAAGCGCTGCAGAAACACCGCTGCCTTTTGCGTATTGACCAAGTCCTAAAATGAGTACGTTCATAATTATTTCTTCAACAATCCGAGAAAGAATGATTCGAGCCTCTCCATGACCGAGTCCCACGAGAAACCTGTTCTCACAACTTCTTGCGCTCGCAGTCCGCGTTGACGGGCCATTTCAGGATCGTCTGCTACCAATTGCATAGCCACGGTTAATGCCTCCCTATCGTCCACCGAAAAAGCGAGTCCGCTATGGTCTACCAATTCGAGGTTCTCTTTAATATCTGACATGATCACAAGCTTGGCATTCGCCATCGCCTCAATAATCGCTACCGATAACCCTTCAGCGCGTGATGGATGCACGAAGGCGTGGGCATGGGACATGAGTTGCCGCAATGGCTCACCACTTTGATAGCCAAGGAGTTTTACACGCGGATCCTTGGTCGCTAATTCACGCAATTTGTGATCGTATGAGCTTAATCGAAATGACTCTCCAACGATCACCAATGACTTATTGGTCTGTACGTTGGCAAATGCTTCGATGGCGACGTCATAAGCTTTATGCGGTTCTAAACGTCCAACGCCTAAAAAGTATTCACCTGGCTTTAAACCGAATTGTGAAAGTAAATCGATCCCTTCTGGCCCCGGTATACTGGCGCCATTTGGGATGTACTTCACGTTCTTCTTAAATTCTTTTCGGCAAAAAACCTGAATCACATGAGACACCGCAATCGTCGCGTGCGGAAACATGACCGTAGACCACTCACCAAAACGCAAATACGCTTTGGCAAACGGTGACCACTTGCTATGAAACCAGTCACGGCTATGAAAGGTGCAAACGACTTTTGCCTTCCAGTTAAAGAGGCGTGGGATCCATGCGAGCGTTGAAGGCCCGATACCATGATAGTGGATGATATCTGTTTTCTGAAAAAGTACATGCAACGAAGCAAATAACACATGGGTAATCGTGGCGGTATTCTTACCCGGGATAAACGGCAGCTTGATGAGCTTTACGCCATTCCAGGTTTCTGGCTGAAAAGTTGACGATGTTCGCGTATACACAAAAACCGCATGACCGCGCTCAGCCAAGCGGTAGGCAATTTGCTCAACATGCCTTTCGACGCCGCCCGCACCCTGAATCGAGGCCGACGGGATGCCCTTAGAGCCGATAATATGGATACGCATGGGATTGCCCCTATCCTACCTAAATTGGCTAAAAACGTCACTTTTTTGCTTTAGGTAATAAAAAAACCGCTAATCTTAGCGGAGGGGTTTTGTGCGCAACGTAGATTAATAGTATCAGGTTATCACGCTTTTGTCAATACCACCGTGGACAGAATCTAACCCAAGAAAACCAAAACCCCCGCTTTCGCAGGGGTATTTGAATGGTGGAACCGGAGGGGTTCGAACCCTCGACCCTCGGCTTAAAAGGCCGGTGCTCTACCAACTGAGCTACAGTTCCGTGATTTGGTGGCCGGATTATACTAAACCGGCCAAAAAATGCAATACGTTAAACGAGCTTTGCCTGCCCTTTACCAAGCCAGCGGGCGATATACGCGTCAACATCGAACTTACGTTCACAGCCATTGCGATTCATGTAACGCACGCGTCCATAGACCTTGCGGCGCGACCAAGGACGATCATGCACACCGCCCATCGACCAAGCGATCCCGGCATAGCCATTAGGGTCACGGCCATCCAACTCATACCGGTCATTAAGCGTGATCGCAATCTTCATCGCCTCTTCTACCGATGCACTCCACTCAAGAATCTTCTTAGCCCAATACATACGCATATACCCATGCATCTTGCCGTGCATCACCATCTCTAACTGCGCGGCATTCCACAAATCATCATGCGTTTTTGCCTGTTCAAATTGTTTCAACGTATACACAAAGTCCCGTTTGTCTTTGCGATGCTTGGCAATATCTTCTTTGGACCAATCCGGAAAACATCCAACCTCGTCATAATCACGCGGATGGTAATAGCAAAAATTATCTGACAATTCGCGACGAATAATCAGCTCTTCAAGATACGCTTCTTTGTCTTTGGACGGAGCCGCCGCCTTCATCACCTCATACGCCGCCCGCTGCGGACTCAACATGCCATAATGAAAATACGGTGATAAATCAGACTGCGCCTGAGCATTTGGGTCATTACGGCCTTCATCATACCCATTCAGTTCATGCGCAATAAAACCGTGTAGCGCTTTTTGCGCGGCCTTCTCCCCTGCTTTTATCCAAGTCACAGGTTCGATTTCTTTGCCACTAAACACCTTACGTAATGACGACCATTTGATCACCGGTGATTTGGTAGCGATCGGATGTTTTTTTAGCGTAGGAAAATCCGTGAGAAATTCTTTCAGCTGTTTTTTGATTTTTGGACGAATGGTGTACGCCCCATATTCTGCCTTATCAGAGGCGATCCAACACGGCACGATATTATGCGCATCGACTTCAATGATTGGGATCTCGAGTGCTTTTACGACAGTTTTCAACCATTTCTGCTGTAATCGCAAAGGCGCAAAATCCGTGACGAGGCCGCCGATCTTTTGCTTCTTCGTCCAGTTAATAAGATCTTGCTCCGTTTTTGGTCCAACGAGCAATGAAAAGCCAATCCCCTTTTTCCGACAATCATCTGCAAGCTCCTCAAGAGCACCGAGCTTAAATTCAAGCTGGCGACGACCTCCAACTAAAAATTCAGGGTCTAAATTATAGACAATGTGCAATACCACCTCTTCACGTACCGCCCAGTCTTGAGCCGCCAATAGCGCCCAATTATCCTCAAGTCGCATCTCACGGTTCATCCAATAGGCGATGGCGCCTTTTTGGTATGGATGGTGGTTCAGCGTACGTAAACGGCGCGGATCAAGGCTCATAAGACAAAAGAATACCCAACATGCTACGCTTTGGCCATGACACTCCCCTTCTGGCTTAAGGTTTCGAGACCACGCTTTTGGATCTATCTTCTTGGGCCGTTCTTGATCGGATGCGCTCTGCTCTACCGTCAAACCGGTATTGTGCCATGGCAGCTTTGGCCTTGGCTTTTATACTTCACCTATCCGGCAAATATCTTTATTTACGGATTCAATGACTGCTTTGACTACGATACCGATGTCTTGAACGCCAAAAAACAGGGCTACGAAACCCTTGTGCCACCAGATCGCCGCAATCTTATCGGTATCTTGATTGCGATTTCACATGCGCCATTTTTCTTCTTGATCCCTTGGCTACCAACCTTGCCAACTGCGATCATTATCGGATTCTTTTTCTTGGGACTCTTCTACTCATCGCCGCCACTTCGTTTTAAGATTCGACCATTCTTCGATAGTTTATCGAATATTTTGTATGCGTTACCTGGTCTCTTTGCCTATGCCTTAGGCGGTGGGACGCTTTGGAGTCCAGATCTCTTACTTGCTGCCGGACTCTGGTGCATAGCGATGCATGCCTATAGCGCTGCGCCAGACATCGAAGCCGATACCAAAGCCGGCCTACAAACGATCGCCACAAAACTCGGATGGAAGCGCACCGTACTGCTCTGTCTCTTTTTCTATGCCGCCGCAGCCTTGCTCGTTATCCCGCATTCTCCCCTCTTTGGCCTTGTTGCGGGTATCGCCTATGTCTTTATGATGGCTAAGAGCTATAAAGGTGGTGAGGCAAAGCTCACCGAAAATTATAAGCGCTTTCCTGCTATAAATACCCTCCTTGGGATGCTACTCTTCTTTGTCGCTGCGTTCTTGCGTTAAAGATCCGATAAATCAGGCAATGCAGGCAATGCCTGCATTGTGTTGTTTTTCATTAAACGCTTTACGATAAGCTCGGCACTAATCAGCACCATCGGCATACCAATACCCGGCTGAGCGCCCGCACCAACGAAAAAGAGATTACCGATTTTTGGATGCTTGGTCTTTGGACGGAACCATGCCGTTTGAAATAGTGTATGCGCAAGACCAAGAGCGGTACCACGGTAACTATTATATCGTTTTTCAAAATCACGTACGCTAAAGAGCTCTTTCACCACAACGCGATCAGCTAGATCTTTTTCACCCGTTTGCTCTTCAATGGTCGTGAGTATCTTTTTCAAATAGGCTTCGCGCTGCTCAAGCGAATCATCTAACCCCGCTGCTACTGGTACAAGAATA
>CALMET010000108.1 GCA_937863195.1 uncultured bacterium | reverse complement strand
CTACTTTAACATACTCATGTTTTCTCTCTTTATAGAGCCTTTCATTCAATGCAGTGTCAGCTAACTTGCCTGCAAACTCTGCTTCACCAACCTGTTCTGAATAAGCCATACCGATCGAACCTCGCGTAAGCGTGCCTGCGCGAGCAATCTCTAAGAGCTCTTGTTCTTCAGTACCACTTCTTGCTAGCCCCGCGAGGTTAGCAGCACGTTTTTTATCTGCATCCGTAAGTTCTTTTGTTCGACTTTCTACACGACCAGCGAATTGCGTAAGACCAGACTCAGCTTTTTGATATTTGTCTGTACGTCGGATAGCACCACCAACTAATGGCACTGAGCTCGCATAGCCCATAGCCTTAACACCCGCAACACCAATACGACGCGAAAGACTGTTCCCAGTTCGTTTAGCTAATTGCTGATCAGCGATGTTGTAGCCTAATCTGCCGGCAGCGCGCGCACCACGAGCAGCGCCTTTTACTGCTCCTTTACCTAGGGTATATGGGGCCTTAACAACTCCCTTTGCCAATGACTTCGTTTTACTTGCAATAACACCAGCCAACCCACCCATAGCGGCTGCCGAAGCAACGGCCGTATCAAGAGCGGCTAACATCAACGCGATACCAACGACAAACGAGATAACATGGTTTGAATCCGCGATGGCAGTAATAAATCCAAATGTGGCACCAACTGCGGAATCAGCCGCACCAGCAACACCTCCTTCGGCACCTGTAGAAGGGCGCGTGAGATTGAGCGCGGCAGAGAGGCCCGTAGCGGCAGTCTGAGAATTAGCTTCCTGCGAAGATCTCTGAGTGATCGCAAGTGTGAGCCATAAGAAAAAGGCAATAACAGGTCCACCAGTAAGTAGGCCCGTTAAGCGCTTCCAATATTCGCCTGTGACGGCTCCCATCCCGCGCTGCAATTTCTCTGGTAGAGCCGAGGCAAAAAACGCTAGCGGAGCAAGAATCAGGGTGATCCATAACGCAACGATACGATAAACGAGATAACACGTCAGGATGATGACAACGCCCAAAGCGATCGACATGAAGAAGATAGCGAGGCCATAGGCAAGGATAATATTTGCGAACTGTGCCGGAGTAGTACCAGTGGGGTTAAACTGCATCATTTTATCCAGACCTAATGCATACACAAAATTACCGGCAGCCGACTGAGCAAAAGCATTTACGAAGGTCAACATCACGACCTGTGAAAAATCAATCAAGAGTTGAATCAGCGTTTTTGAAAAATTGATCAATACCGCTTGTAACAAAAGCTTAGGCAACACTTTTTCATAATGAAACTCATCTCGACCGATAACGGTGGCAAAGGCGGTCAATAAGAGAACGATGATAAAGAACATGTTTGTCGTATCACGTACGACGATCCAGCCTTGAACGACGGGCATCGCATCTGAGAAGCCGTTGTATTGAGCGAATGCAATCAAGACACTAATAACCAAAAGAATCATGCTGCCAATGAGATTGGCGACAAGACCCAGGATTGATGCAATACCCTCACAAATGAAACCAGTAACTGGACCGCTACAAGCAGCGCTTGTTCGGTCATTCGCTTGTGACTGTACGATATTGTTCGTCGTTTCAGTAGGCGTGACAGCAGGCGCTGGTGTCGTTGCAGGGACCACGCTGCCTGACCCTTGGGCAAATGCGTACTCGGTTGAACCCATCACCATAAAAATGGCGAACAGCGCAACCATTGCCGTTGCAAAAAACTTCTTTCCTCTTTGTGATGAAAGGGACGTGCGTAGTCGTTCAAAGGTGAACATAATTTCGTTATCTATAATATCACATTCTACCCTGTCTCGACCATGGGGATAAACATTACCCATCACGCTCTTTTTCAAAGGTTTGACGCATTGTGTGGATAGCCGTATTCTGATACACTCCGAATTGTTCTTAATGGCTTTCTACGCATGGTATCCGTCAACTTTTTGAATACAGATCATGAGCGACTCGCACGGCGTAAGACCGTCATTTTTGCGAGTTTGTTTACGCTTATCGTGGGCGGCGTCACCTTTGCTGGTGCGGCCGCTTCTTATCGCTCTGTGCAACACGGTACGAGTGTTTTTGCTGAGTTCGTACGCCTACCTGGTATTCGTGACGCACATAAACTTGTCTTTGGCGCAGAGCTGCCTGCATTGGCTGGCACAACCATTACCGGCGAAGACAAAAATCCTGACATCTTAACGGTCCTCTTACTTGGTATCGGTGGTGCCGGTCACGATGGTGCCAACCTCACCGATACCATCATGATCGCGTCTATTAATACCAAAGACAAACGCGTTAACATGCTTTCGATCCCACGCGACATGGCGTTTCCTAACGGCCGTGGCGGATACGAAAAAATCAACGCCGTTCATGCCTGGGAAGAAAAAGACCATCCAGGTGAAGGCGCCGTACGTACGGCAAAAATCTTTTCAGAATTTTTTGGCGTAAGCATTGATCACGTTGTTCGCGTTGATTTTAATGGCTTTGCCAAGATGGTAGATGCGATTGGCGGTATCACCGTCAATGTTGAACGCTCGTTTAGTGATACAACTTATCCAACTGAAGATGATAAGTGGCAAACCATCACCTTTAAAAAAGGCGAACAACAAATGGATGGTGACACGGCACTGAAGTACGCCCGCTCGCGTCACGGAAATAACGGCGAGGGCTCTGACTTTGCGCGCGCAAAACGTCAGCAAATCGTGATGGTGGCTATTCGTGAAAAATTACTATCTCTTAATACGCTCGCAGATCCGACCAAGCTCGCGAAGCTCTACCAAGTCATCGCCAACCACCTACAGTCTGACATGAGTCCGTGGGAGGCCTTTAATCTTGCACCGATTGCTACCGACATCCAAAAAGACAAGATTCAGCAACATGTCTTAACTGATGCGCCCGATGGTGAACTAGTGCCGGCGAATATCAATGGCAGCTTCTTACTCTTCCCAAAGGGTGGTGACTGGACGCGTATCAAGACTTTGGCCCAGAACCCTTTTAATGAGGACGTCACCTCAACCGTAGCAGAACTCCCTAAAGTAGAGGTCAAAAATGGCACATTTCGCACAGGAATGGCCTTTCAGGTCGCAAACCGCCTCGGTTTAGAGGGCTTTAGCGCGGAGTCCATCGGCAATGCAAGCTCTCGACAATACGAAAAAACTGTGATATTTGACTTAACGAATGGTAGTAAAGTACAAGAGCTGGTCAAACTTAAGCAGCTTTTGAATGCCAATGTCTCACTGACGGCAGCCGTTACTTCATCACAAAACCCAAGCATTCGGAGCGTTTACGCTGAAGCGAATACCACCGAGGCCATCGCGTCGACCGACACCGATTTTCTCGTTATTTTGGGCGAATCTTCGTATCCCCTCGTCCAGCCCACCCAAAACACCACCTATGTCAGTACATCGACAAGCCCTTGATTATCCCAAGGTCGCCCTCATTGGCAGAACCAATGTCGGCAAATCCTCTCTTTGGAATCGCCTGACAGAATCAGGCAAAGCCATCGTGAGCGCAGAATCCCACACCACCCGAGACCGCAACTACGGCCTTGTTTTGTGGCAAGGTGCGGCTTTTGAGCTCATCGATACGGGCGGCATGGATACAGAGAAGGATTCTATCGGCGAAGGCATTCTTCACCAGGCGAAGCTTGCGATTAAAGAATCAGACATTATTTTGTTTGTTTTTGATGCAAAAACAGGTATCTTGCCGCAAGATCTTGAACTCGCTGAAGAAATCAAGAAATCCAAAAAGTCGGTCATTTTACTTGCAAATAAAGTAGATACAATCCGCGATACCGGTAGCGCCTACTCGCATGACGTTTATCGCATGGGTTTGGGCGAACCTCGCATGGTAAGCGCTTCAACGAGTCTTGGTATTGGTGATTTATTGGATGAGGTTTCGATTACGCTTGATAAGGCTGGCAAACCTCCGGTTATGAAGCATGAGATGCTTCCGTTGCGTATGGTGCTTGTTGGCCGTCCAAATGTTGGTAAATCGTCTTTGGTAAACAGCATTCTTGGCGAAGATCGCGTTATCGTGTCCCCTATTGCTCATACCACACGCGAACCACAAGACACACTTCTTAAATATAAAGAACGTGACATTGTGCTCGTTGATACGGCTGGTATGCGTCGTCGTTCGAGCATTACCAAAGGCATTGAAGAAGAAAGTCTCGAACGCAACCGTGACGCCGTAAAACGCGCTGATGTTGCCATGTTGATTTTTGATGCGACCCAAGATCCAACGTCATGGGACCGTCATCTTGCCGGTATGCTTGAAGAATCCAACAAGGGCTTGATTCTCGTTGCAAACAAATGGGATCTTGTCGAAAACAAAGAGACGAATACCGCGCAAGAATATGAAGTGTTGATTCGTCAGCTCTTCCCTTTCTTAAGCTGGGCTCCGATGATTTTTGTCAGCGCTAAAGAAAACTTGCGTAGTGGCAAACTCATCGACCTTGCTCTCGAAGTTCAGGATGAGCGTATGCGTCACATTGATTACAATGCAGCCAACAAACTTTTGAAGAAAACCATTCAGCGTATGCGTCCTTTGGCCAGCTATGGTCCAAAATCGCCTCGCGTCTTTGATGTCGCACAAACAAAACACGCACCTCCAACCTTCTTGGTAACAGTGCATGGCGAAAAAGACAACTTGCATCCAAACTGGCTCAAGTTCTTTGAAAAGCGCATTCGCGAAAAATTCGGCTTCATTGGTACGCCAATTGTCGTCAAAGTACAGCACTTGCCTATCTCCAAAACCGAAAAAGCCGGCAACGTCTTTGGTCCTGGTATGGAAGCGGTGGCTGGTAAAGTTCGTCACAAAATCAAACGTGTTAACCAAACCATGCGTCGCCAAAAGAAAGGACGCACAGCGTTCTAACAAAAAAACTACGCAACCTCGGTTGCGTAGTCTTGTTTACCAACTAAGTACGGAAGTTCGTACTCTACGAATGAGACGATGATGCCTACAAACAACAGCACAACGACACACGCCGCGAGTCCTGCAGAGAACGCAACAAGAGTTTCGATATAAATTTTGAAAATTTTTTCTTTAACCAGTCTAATATAGACAAGAGGCGTCAGGAAAATTGCAATAGTCACGAAATAAAGCGAATAATAAACAAGCCCAATACATGCAAGTCCAGTGCATTCTGATGCGTGCTCAAAATACTCCATGCTGAAAAAAAACAAGGCGATCAGAAAAATACCATTCAGTATAGAGCAAACGAGTAACCGCATATTTGTAAACCCTTCTGTTTCATTATTCATAAGGTTCAGGCCGCAGACGCGAGAGCGCTGATTAATAAAACGAATACGACCATGAACATAATATAGTTTTTCCAGCTTATTGCCTTGTGCCAGTCTAGAAAAATCAGAGGTGTAAACAATGACGCGAAGAATACAATGGGCAGCGTGATATAACTGAGAGCGGTACACGATAGCCCTACGCATTGAGTAAATAGACTCGACAGCATGCCACCAGCGATAATTAGAGCAAACAGCAACACGATATTTAAAATCGAGCTTACAACTAATTGACCGAAGCTTAATTCCCGTGTTTCTTTATTCATAAGAAAAGGATATCATGCGCCTTGTATCTATGAAACTCATTGTTGGCCTTGGTAATCCTGGCAAAGACTACGACAAAACCCGCCATAATATTGGTTGGGAATTACTTCAAGCCTTTGCAGAGCACCACCGTGCTGACGGTTTCAAGAAAAACCGTGCTCTAAAAGCCGAGATAACCGATATTCGTATCGGCTCGGAGCGCGTTTTTTTGGCGTTTCCAACGACATTTATGAACTTATCTGGGCAAGCGGTGCAGGCGATTGCTTCTTTTTATAAAATCCCGGTCGAAAACATCCTTATTCTTCAAGATGAGATGGATGTGGAGGTCGGTAAAGCAAAGTTCACCGCCAAAGGCGGAGCTGCTGGGCATAATGGCATCACTTCTATCCAGCAATCGTTAGCGACAAATGAAATCGCGCGTTTCCGCATTGGCGTGAACCGTCCAACAGGACAAATCAAGGTTGAAGATTATGTCTTGCAACGTTTTTCAGCAGAAGATGAACAACAACTCAATAAACGAGCTAACACCTTCATCGAGGCATTAGATTCGTGGGTGAATGAAGGCTTGACAAAGGCCATGTCTTCGTGGAACGGGGTATTAGGTGCAAACTGAATTCTCTGATTATATCCGCGCTATTGCGCATATCCCAGGCATCTCAGCGTATCGGCTGAGGCAGCTTCGCGAACAGCTGCGCGGGATACGCGATATCGAACATGTGAGCCAAAGCGAACTTATCGCGGATTTTGGCTGGCCATTGGCATTGGCGAAGCGATTTGCTGAATGGCGTCGTCACGGGACGTTTATAGAATTGCGTGAAAAATCTTCTTCTCAAGGCATCCGCCAGATTTTGCGCGGCGATAAAGATTATCCGCAAGAATTGCTTACCATTCATGACGCCCCTGAATGTTTATTTGTACGCGGATCCATCCCCGCTTTTCCTGCCATCGCTTTTGTAGGTTCGAGGCGCAATACGAGTTATGGCAAACGTGTAATCGAAACATTGTTGGACCCGCTCGCGCACTACGGCCTCACCCTCGTTTCTGGACTCGCCTTGGGCATTGATGGCCTCGCGCATGAACGCGCGCTTGAAAAAGGCATGCCAACGGTCGCGATTCTAGGCACGGGAGTCGATGATGAAAGTATTTATCCGCGTGAGCATTATGTCTTAGCGCAACGGATACTCGCCGCCGGAGGTGCCTTGGTGAGTGAATACCCGCCCGGTACTAGTTCACGCAAAGAGCATTTTCCACAACGCAACCGATTAATCGCGGGGATGAGCCTTGCGACCATCGTTATTGAGGCCGGGATGGACAGT
>CALMET010000107.1 GCA_937863195.1 uncultured bacterium | reverse complement strand
ACCACTACGAGAGCCGTGCTAGAGGTTGGTAAGCTCTTAAGGTAAAGCGCCTCAATCAGTGGTACCGAACTAACCATCACCTATGATTAACCGCTAGACCCGGCTTCAGTGCCTGATGTGAGTAGATTCACCGTTCGATATACTGGTATTATTGGGGCCATTATTCCGGTTAATAACGTTTCGGTTATTGGATCAACTGTGGTTTTACAAATGGCAAGCGCGGCAGATACGTTGGACGATGTTCGCGTGAGTTACTCGGCGCCTGGAGTTAATCCTATTCAAGATGTTTCGCAAAATACGGCCATATCGTTTACGCACTACGTCACAAACGTGATAAGTTGTGCGGCAATCGAAGTTCAAAGCAACCCTTTCTTTTCTCTCGCAACTGGAGGTAATTTATATGTTCTGAATGATGATTCAAATAGTGTTTCTGTTATTGATATCGGTACGAGTACGGTCACAGATACGATCACAGTCGGTTCTCAGCCGAGATATGCCGTTTTAGCTGGGACAAGTCTCTATATCATGCATCACGATTCTGACGAGGTCATGGTTATCGATACACTTACGAATACCGTTACTGATACTATTATTATCGACTACGGTTCGTCCTTCGGTACCCTGATAGGTTCTGACCTTTATGTGATAACCGGAGACTCGAGCAGCGTTTCTGTGATCGATACGCTCACGAATACCGTTACTGACACAATCGCGGTGGGGGATGGTTCAGAGTTCGCCGTTTTAAACGGTACGGATCTCTATGTGATTAACGCAGATTCGAGCGATGTCTCGGTGATCGATACGTTGACGAATACCGTCGTTGACACTATTTCTATCGGCGACAGCTCATTTCGTGCTGCTTTGGTTGGGACCCAGCTCTATGTCACTAATCAAGGCACAAACGATGTTTCAGTCATTGATACCCTCACAAATACCGTCACTGATACGATTCTTACGGATGACGGCCCTCGAGATATTCACGCCGTCGGCACGGATCTCTTCGTGGTAAATGAGTATCTTGATTCGGTATCGGTTATTGATACGCTTACCAATACCGTCACGGATACAATTGTTGTCGGGGATAGTCCGCGGACATCGGCGCTTGTCGGCACAGATTTGTATGTGTATATCGGTAATGATTCTGAGATGGCAATTGTCGATACGGTAACAAAAACCGTGACCAAAACATTCGCCATCGGATCAACGCCAACGTCGCTCACTTTGGTTGGTAGTACGCTCTACACGACTCAGGATCCAGGTGTTGTGCGTCTCATCGACACTGTGAGTCAAGATCTTAACTATTGTGGTGTTCTCTACGCTCTCTCATATACCGCTGGTCCATTTGGTTCAATCACCGGCACTGCGGTTCAGAATGTTGCCGAGAATGCTGACGGCACCCCCGTCACTGCCGTCCCAAACCCAGGGTATCGCTTCACTCAGTGGTCTGACGCCTCCACCGCAAACCCTCGTACTGACACTGGCGTGACAGCCAATCTCTCAGTCACCGCAAACTTTGTCACCTTGGCAAACCCGGGTTCTGGTGGTTCAACAGGATGTGTCGGTCAGGCTTGTGGTGATACATTAGCACCAGAAATCTCAGCGATTCTCGTTTCAGACATCACGACGTCTTCTGCTGTCATCACGTGGACCACAAGCGAACCCGCCACCACCGCCTTCTACTTCGGACTCAATGACGGATATGGCAGCGGATATCGCGGGAGTGGAAACCGGGTCACCTCGCACAGCGTCACTCTCACTAATCTCGCCGAAGGTGCTGAGTATCATTTTCAATTGCAAGCCGCAGACGAGCGCGGCAATACCGCGGTCACGGGCGATAATGTTTTCTCGACCCTCACCACCACCCAATTGCTCGAGAGTCTAGAGATTAGCAATATTAATGCCACCTTCATCACCGAAACAACCGCGGTGATCAATTGGCAAACCAACGCCCCATTAAACAGTCGTGTCGACTATGGCATCTCTGATACGTACGGAAACGTGGCAACCAATGATGCCTCGACCATGTCGCATACGGTGAACTTAAGTGGTCTCTCACCAAACTCCACCTATCACTATCGCGTCACGTCAGGCTTCGGTACTTCAACCGTCGGCTCTGGAGACTTCGTCTTCTCGACGCTTGTGAGTGTGACACCTCCAACCAACCCGGTTGATTTTGCGGCAACGGGTGAAGAGGGTCGTGTGCGTTTAACGTGGACGAATCCAGACGAAGACGATTTTTCACGTGTACGTGTCGTCTCTCGTCCAGACCGCTATCCAACCGACATGACCGATGGCGCTATCGTGTATGAAGGTGATGCCGAATCCGCATACCACTCAAGCCTCCCTCCAACCCAAACCCAGTTCTATGCGATCTTTGCCATCGATGATATCGGTGGTCGTTCTTCTGGATCTATCTCCCTTGCAACGACTTTGTCTGCCGAGCCAATGGAAGAACCCGAGACTCCGCCAGAACCCGTTGTCCCTCCGGTGACTCCACCAACCAATCCTCCAACCACGCCAAACCCTCCGACAAGCCCAACCACACCAACGGCTCCAACTAATCCGACAAATCCACCAACAAACCCAACGACGCCATCTGTTACGGGCTTGCCTGTTGTGCCTTCAACAACGCCTGAACTTGTTGTCCCTCCGGTCACGGCACCTGATGTCGTGCTATTGAAGCCAAATGAACCGACAAATCCGGCACAAGATCTCCCGATCGCTCAACTTGCTGGTATCGCGCCGACAACCACGGTTCTTCAACAGATCTCCCAATGGGTTGAGGCTTCTCCTGTGTCGCCTGAAATGGCCGCGGCGATTGCAACGGCAGCGACACTTGCGAGCATCGCCTCCGTTGCCAATGCCTTTAGCTATCTTGGCTATCTCTTCTCTCAACCGCTCATGCTCATTGGTGCTCGCATGCGCAAAAAGTGGGGTGTCGTCTACAACTCCATCACGAAGCAAGGGACAAACCTCGCTGTTGTACGTTTGATTGATGCAGAGACCGGCAGAGTGCTTCAAACCAAAATCACCGACAATCTTGGTCGCTACTTCTTTCATGTGAAGCCGGGCAAGTATCGTCTTGAGGCGTCAAAGGCCGATCACGTCTTCCCAAGCGCCATTGCCAGTGGGCTTGCTGAAGATGACGAATACCTCGATATCTATCACGGTACCCCCGTCACGGTTGAATCCGAGATGGATCTGACCATGAATATCCCACTTGATCCAAACCATCGTGAAGAACAAGACCATGTCGTGCTTTTCAAACGGTTCAAGACAAAGATGCAGTACGGCATCAGCGCTCTTTCATTTGGTATCACCGCCATCGCTCTAGCTCTTCAACCTAGCCCAGCATTACTTGGATTATTGCTCTTGCAGGTCGTGACCTATCTCGCCTTCAGAAAACTTGTTGCCGTCCACAAACAAAAGAAGTGGGGTGTGGTGACCGAAGAAGGTTCAAGTAAGCCTCTCAAGAATGCGATTGTGCGTATCTTCGACAAGCAGTACAACAAACTTCTCGAAACCCAAGTCACCGACAGCAAAGGTCGCTATGGATTCTTAGCAAACAAAAACCGCTACTTTGTGACGGCAGACAAGCAGGGCTATCAACGCTACATCTCAGAAGAGATCGATCTCACGCGTGCTGAAGCTCAGACGATTGAGAGACCGATTGGGTTG
>CALMET010000106.1 GCA_937863195.1 uncultured bacterium | reverse complement strand
TTTCTGCAACGTGACGAGAAGCGGCGATCCGATGAAGATCGATGAATACGTACCTACCGAGATACCGATAATCAAGGTCAAGGTGAAGTCATGCAATGTCGCACCACCAAACAAGTAGATCGCGATAAGCGCGAGCAATGTCGTAACCGAAGTATTGAACGAACGTAACAATGTTTGCTGAATAGACATTTCAACAATTTCAGCAAAGGTCCCATCGCGCTTTTGAATGTTTTCACGAACACGATCCAAAACAACGATGGTGTCAGTAATGGAGTAACCGAGAATAGTCAGGATAGCAGCCACAAACGGTGTACCAACTTCAACACCGTAGAAATGACCCAAGAAGGCAAAGACACCTACCGGGACGATAATATCGTGAAAGGCAGCAGCAATGGTTACCGCACCGTATTGCCACGACTTTACCGAACCCGAAACCTTGCGAAAGGCCCAAGCGACATAGAGAAGAATAAGCACGAGGGTCACAAGCAAGCCTTGCAACGACTTCTCACGCAATTCTTTGCCGATAACCGGGCCAATGGCATCAAAACGTAATTCGGTCGAGGTACCAAATGATTGGCTGAAGGCAGCAAGTACCGCTGAGTGCTCGTCTTCATTGAGTGCACGGGTACGAATCTGAATATCGTTCTCACCTGCTGGTTGAATAACGACAGTACCGAGGTCGGTAAAAGCATTGCGAAGGGCAGCATCGGTATCAGTAATCGAAGGACGCTGTTCAAAACGCATGGCCAAAATAGACCCCCCTGTAAAGTCGATGCCTTGTTTAAGGCCATAGGCACCTACGCCGAGAAGCGACGTAAGCAAGACAACCGCCGAGATCGTGTACCAAATGTGACGGTATTTAACGATGAATGATTTCATAGTCGTAGAGATTAGGAGCGCTTGTCGAGAAACAAGGATGGATACTTTTTAAGCGAGGTACCGACCACAAAACGCAAGAGCGAGCGCGTGACAACAACCGCCGTAAACAATGAGAGAACGATACCCACGGCGAGCGTCAAGGCAAAACCCTTAATGATCGAAGATGAGAAGCCAAACAAAACCGCACACGAGATCAAGACCGTAACGTGACCATCACGAATCGAAGGCCATGCACGCGTGAACGCCTCTTCAAGTGCTTGCGGCAAAGTTTTACTTGTCTTTAACTCTTCTTTCAAACGTTCAAACTGCAGAATATTCGCATCCACCGCGATACCAATCGAGAGGATGAACCCTGCAATACCCGCCAAGGTGAGAGTTACTGGGATAGCTATGAAGGCTGCCGCATTAAGCGCCGCATACAATGCCAAGGCAACAACAGCAATCAAGCCAGGGATGCGGTACATCAAGATCATGAAGATCGCGACCAACAAAAAGCCCCAGAGACCCGCCATAACGGAGGCGTTTACCGAGTCAGCACCGAGGGTTGCACCGACGCTTTGTTGAGAGACGAGAGTGACTGGCACCGGCAAGGCACCTGCCTGCAAGCGACGTGCCAAGATTTTGGTTTCTTCAATCGACATACTGCCCGAGATCACGGCGCGACCGCCTTGAATCTCTTGATTCACGACGGGCGTCGAGATTGGCTCACCGTCCAAGAAGATGGCGATAGGTTTGCCGATATTTGCTTTGGTAAGTTCGCCAAAAAGTTTTGCGCCTTCATCATCAAATTGAAGAGCGACTTGTGGCTGACTCATTTGTTGATCAAAGTCCACAACAGCCGATTTCAACTGCTTACCCGTGAGCTGGGTCGACTTCCATTCTGATGGGGGTGGGACAATGTCGGTGGACTGAGTCTTTTGAACAACGATGACACGAACACCGGCCTTTTTAGAAGGGCGCTCGTCTTCTTTCAAGATAAGATGAAAACCGAATGGTGATTCAACGACTTCTGAAACCGTGCCTTTTTCTTGGCCAAAAACGGTATTTTCAAAAGCCTCTACCATATCACCTTTCGCAAACCAACCAAGATCACCTGCCGTTGATGAAGCGTTTGGCTCAACGGAGTTCTGGCGAACAAGGTCTTTGAAATTCTCAGGTGTCGCTTGTTGTTTTAAGGCATCGATTTTTGCACGAGCCTCATCTTTTGTCGTTGTCGATACGAGTCCGCCTTCGTTGCCTGCATAGGTAATTAGCAAGTGACTTGCCTTAATCTCGCTACCGTTGTCGGTAACGCTGTCTGCTTTGGCAATGATGAAGGCTTCAGGCTGCTCAAAGATGCGGTCGATGACCGTACCTGGCGCAACAGCGATTGCTGCCAAACGAATGACCTCATTTGGACCTTCGTTATAATCAAACGCGAGCTCACCAATGTCCCCTGCTTTGTTTTTCAAGTCAGCAGTGGCGTTGTTCTCGCGCGCGAGTGCTTCAAAGCCAGCCGGGTCAGCCTTGGCTTTTGCAAGAAACTCTTCTGCGACTTTGCGTTCGTTCGCATTCTTTTCTGCGAGCTGCTTTTTTTCTTCTTCGGTCAAATCACGCGCTTGTTCGGTGCTCTGTTCTTTGAATTCAAGAATAGGTGTTTCACCAATCAACTTGATTGCGTCTTTAGCATTATCGATACCAGCGAGTTCAACTTGAACGCGCCATGCGTCCCCTGCTTGAGCCACCTGAACGATTGGCTCAGAAACACCGAGCGTATTTACACGACGTTCGATAACATCACGAACACCAGCCATCGCATCTGAATGTTCAGTAGCTGGGATTTTAGAAAGGTCTGCCTCGTATTCAAGACTTGTCCCACCCTGAAGATCGAGACCGAGGGCAAATGACGAATTGATCGTAGGGATCTTTGCTTTTGTCGCACCATTGAACGCGGTGATCGCTGAATTCAACGGAGCTGGGTAGGCATATGAGCCCGCAACAATGAACAACAAGACCAACCAGAGCGTGCGCTGCACGACGGTCTTACGAGACAATGTAGATGTTTTGGAAGATTTCATAAAAATTATTTCAACTGAGGTTCAATTTTTGGCGGCATGCGTCGAACAACATAGACCTGTTGGGCAAGCGTCAAAGCGCTCATCACCAACCAATAAAGCGTGAGGCCACCAGGTAATGAGATACCGATAAAGACTGTCATGAGCGGCATGACGTACATCATTTGCTTGTTCATCATAGCTGCCATGCTCTCATCTTTGGCACCGCTCGCATTCGACACATCAGCTGGAGGCTGAGTGATCGTTGCTGCTGGCGGTTTTAAGATGTGCTTTGTTTGAAAGAACTGAACCAACCCAGCCAAGACGGCTAAGACATAGTTCGGCTTCGTTAGGTCAAAGAGGCCGATAAAGATGGTTTGAATCGATGTCGGTGTTGGGACAAACGCATACAAGTCACCATACCCACCCGCTTTGAGACCGACATTCAATGCCTGATATAGGGCGATGAAGATAGGGATCTGTACAAGTAATGGCCAACAACCTGCGGCCGGATTCACCTTTTCTTTTTTGTAGAGCTCCATGAGCTCTTTCGCTTGAGCGTCTTGGTCGTCTTTAAGGCGTTTGCGGATTTCTTCAATCTTTGGCTGAAGCTCTTGCATCTCGCGTTGCTGCTTGATTTGCAATAAGGCCAATGGATAGGTGATCACCTTTACGATCAAGGTCAGCAAGATGATCGAGATACCGATATCCTTATATGGGAGGATACCGTACAACCAAATCAAGATATTGAAGATCGGTTGAAAGAAGATGGTGTGAAAGAGTGCGGTCATAGTTCAGTTATTGCGGATTAGCTCTCGTCACTAGACGGTGCCGCTTCTGCAATAGTTGGTGTTTGCTCAAGAATTTCTTCTTCAAGCGTCGGCTCGGATTCAGCTTCTGGCTCAGCAGCCGATACGTTTTCAACGGCTTCTGCAGGTGTCGAGACAGGTGCCTCAGAAGGCACAGCGGATTCAGTCGCTTCTTCGGTGCCGTCAAATACCTTACCACCTTCTTCTTGCACCGTGATCTTCCAACCCGTGAGCTTTGCGGCGAGGCGCACGTTCTGCCCGCCTTTGCCAATCGCGAGCGAGAGCTGATCTGCAGGTACCGTAACCGTTGCAAGATGCTCGTCTTCGTCCAATACAACTGAGATCACGCGCGCTGGCGAAAGCGAAGATTCGATATATTCTTTTGCGTCATCATGCCAAAGCACAACGTCGACTTTTTCACCGCCCAATTCGCGAATAACCGATTGGATACGTGTACCACGCTGACCGATACATGAACCGATTGGGTCAACCGAATCATCTGGTGACATCACAGCGACCTTAGCACGTGAACCTGGCTCACGAACGATATTGCGAATTTCAACCGTGCCATTCAATACTTCTGGGATTTCTTGGCCGAACAATGCCGAAATCAGGGTTGGTGATGTACGTGACAAACGAATTTCTGGACCGCGACCCGTCATTTCAACCGAGCGCAATAACGCTTTTAAGCGCGTACCTGGGTAATAACGTTCGATTTCGATTTGATCTTCAGGCAAAAGCACGCCCGTTGCACGACCAAGATCGATAAGCACGATACGGCCCTCACGACGCTGTACTGTCACATTCATCAATTCACCTTCACGACCCTTAAAGTCAGAATAGATCACGGTGCGCTCTGCTTCACGGAGCTTTTGCAAAATAACTTGCTTTGCCGTTTGTGCTGCCATGCGGCCGAACGCTGCAGGCACCGAAAGCTCAACGCGCATTTCTTCAGCGAGTACGGCGTCCGGTTTCAAGTCGCGTGCATCCGCGATCATGATCATGGTTTTTGGATTAAAACGAAATTCCTCTTGTAGGGCGACGTCGGTAATCTCTTCTTGATTGCGGATGAAGCGGCCTTTTTCATCTTTCTTTGGCGCTTGCGCTGCTTCAAGACGGGCGAAGTATTCTTCGTCCAACTCCATATCTTCAACAACCGTCTTTACGTCAAAGACGCGAATACCGCCGGTCATGCCGTCGTATTTTTCTGGATCAAACTCAACAACAATGTTTTGGTTTTTGTTGCCAAAGTCTTTACGATACGCCGCAGCAAGAGCGGTCTGTACGGTATCCAAAACGGATTCGTACGAAATGTTCTTTTCTTCGGCGATTTCTTTCATCGCGAGGGTAATTGGTGAAGCCATAGGTGGGGTCGAGTAGTAAAAAAGCCCGATCGTCGGATCAGGCTTATGGTCAAGAGGATACTCCCCTTTCACCCGAGCGTCAAACGATAGGTTTGACAACATAATATAAATACTGTTCTCTGGGGCGACTGGCAATTTTGTCAGCGAAAGGACATTGCGAAGAACATGGTCATGAACGAGGCTATCCGATCCTTCCCGATCCTCGAGCGTTGCGGACCTTTGAATCCGATGCTGCAGCGCATGACGCGCGTCATTGCGGGCAAGCCGGACGATCCATCGCCCATCGTGGCGTTGGTAATCCCCTTCGAAGAACGGCCCCTACTCGACGCCGCGCTCGACGCCGTCTGGTGCCGCTTCATCAAGAAGCGGAGTATCGACAACCCGGCGACCGTGAAGCCGCTCGTTCTCGACGTCATGAAGCTGATCGAGGGCACGGAGTGGCCCGAGGTTCAAGAGCTCTTGCTCGGCGCCCGGTTTCAGCCCTACACCGTTCTCGTGATCGACCGTGATCCGGGCGAGCTGTACACCGAGCGCAAGATGGAACAGGCGCTGCGCTTCGCCATCAACCAGACCTTCAACTGGCCGGACCCCATCAAGCGTATCGACAGCCTGAAGCGTGACTACTTTCTTCACGCCGTCGCGACGATGGATGCTCGCGTCGGTGACGAGATCACTCGAAGCGAGACGGCCCGCAACCTACTCAAGACGAACTTCGCCAATCCCGACTGTGGCGTGAATCTCTGCGAGATCACCCACCTCGCGAGCGGCTACCTCAACCACTTCAGCCACTTCAAGCCGTCGAAGAGCGCCGTCGA
>CALMET010000105.1 GCA_937863195.1 uncultured bacterium | reverse complement strand
ACTCCGTTCACTTTTTTGTTTTACCTGTCAACTTATTTACGGCCTTTTGGTTTCGGTAGATATTTCTCGTAAGCGGCGCGCTCTGGATCTTGAAGCATGCGTTCATCGCTTTGGTCTTTTTGAAGACGGCGATAGATAAAATATTTCCATGCAATAAAGGTTGCGAGCCAGATTACCCAAAAGATACGGGCTGATAAAAACGGCACGTTCTCATAGGTCACAAACCACAAGAGGAGGCCCGATACCGCTGCCGTCAAATCACAAACAGCGATGCGGCCCGCGGCGTGGCGTGATACACGGTCTTTGATGCGACTCTTCCAAAGCAAGAGCATGATGGCAGCAAAAGCCAAGACAGCCATTACCGCCAAAATCGCCTTGCTTACCCAAGGAGAAAAAGGCGTAGCATAATATGAGAACCAAAACGATAATGAAACAAGGGGTTTGAAGAAGTTCATAGTGAGGATGAAAGAATAGCAGGTTGAGCCACAGACAAGACTTCAGCGAGTGATGCGATGCGTTTTTTCATGAAGACGAGAGCATAGTGCTCGTCACCTGCATCAAAACGCTCCACAAAAACGCATTCTGTCCCTTCGAAATACGCTTTTGCTTCAGCTTCACTCATGCGCGCATCGGCGGCAGGGCCGATAGGCCTTTGGCCCATCTTCCACTCAATAACACAGATACGTCCGCCGGGCTTGGTGAGCCTTATCGCCTCGTTCACGAGTCCATGACGATCGCCAGAAAGATAGAGGTTATTTGCGATAAGCGTCAAGTCAACCGAGCCCGCCTGAATGCGCGTGGCACCCACAATGTCAATATCTGACCAAATCACCGAGATCTGAAAACGATGCTCGTTTTTTGCCGCACGCTCAATCGCGTGTAAGGCTGTCTTATCAATATCAACGGCATAAACCTTGCCACCCGGGCCAACAATCTCTGCCGCAGGAAAAACAAAATGCCCCAAAGCCCCACAACCCAGGTCAGCAAATGACTGCTCTTCGCTCAACTTGAGGCGCTTGCAGACAGCAGTAGCATCGATGAGCTGATTGCGGCTTTGTAGCATACTTACTGGATGTCGGATTTAGGAAACAGTGAACCGATCGTTGCCTGCAAAAAACCCTCCCACAAACCAAGTCCCCACATGAGGCCACCAAAGATAATAAGGATACCGATGAGCTTAATAAAAAGGCGTGAACCACCAGAACCGAGGTATTTTTCTGCGGTTGGGATACGTCCAACGAAATTAAAGATTGGCTCGGTTTTAAGGATCATGAGGGTACCAAAGGCGGCGATAACAAGGCCGGTAAAAAAGCGGAGGATCATAGTATTGATTTTATTCTCATTTAGTGTACCATGCGCGCCATTATGCCAAAACCCTCCTATCCCCGCTCCTCCAGCTCAAGCTACGGGGACCGTAAGCC
>CALMET010000104.1 GCA_937863195.1 uncultured bacterium | reverse complement strand
CTCTAACCACCTGAGCTACAGTCCCATGAGCAGGGCAAGAGTACGCGGTTTACCCATCTGAATCAATGCCCGCCTCTCAAACCTCTCCCTACCTCTCCGTGTGAACGAAGAGGTACACCTCCGTCTGAATATATAGCCCTGAAGCGTAACCCTTCGCTACGCGGAGGGAAAGGGAGGTTCGCGAGGCGAATGGGTGTTTTTTGGCTCAACCATGGACAAAAACAACGTTTTCGGCTAGTATCGCGACATGCCAAAGGCCAATCCGTCCCAAACGTGGACCATCACCGAAGACCAAGTCGACATGCGCTTGGATCACTTTTTGACGCAAGAGACGGATAAGACCCGTTCGTCATTAAAAAACGCCATCAAAGAAGGGCGTGTTACTGTTAGCGGCGAGAAGCCAAGTGTCCATCGCTTTTTGCGTTTGGGCGACAAGATTGTCTTTACCCCAGAGGTTAAACCAACGGCCCTTGAACGCGCTGAAGAGAAGGTAAAGAACCCAGAACTTCGTTTGCCAACGCTTGCCGACATTTTGATCGATACCCAACCTGACTATTATGTGATCAATAAGCCTGCTGGCCTCATGGTCCACCCAGATAATCGCGGCGAAGGCGACACGCTTGTCGATGTGATTCTCACGGCTGAACCTGAGATCGTGAAAGTCGGTGAAGATCCGTCACGTCCTGGCATCGTTCACCGTCTTGATAAAGACGTGAGCGGTCTCATGTTGATTGCCCGCACACAAAAGGGTTTTGATTTTTTGAAAGAAGAGTTTTCACAACGCCACGTAAAGAAAACGTATACCGCGCTCGTTAACGGCACCCTCCCTCATGACGAAGACGATGTGAAGTTTCGCATTGCTCGTTCAACGACCAAGGCGCGCATGGCCGCGCTCCCGCAAAATGACAAAGAAGGCAAAGCCGCTTGGACACATTATCGCGTCCTCGACCGTTTTCGCACCGCGACCCTAGCTGAGGTTGAGATTTTGAGTGGACGCACCCACCAAATCCGCGCCCATATGCATGCGCTCGGATGCCCCGTTGTTGGTGATGGCCTCTACAGCATTAAGAAAACCGAGTTTCGTGCGATTTCGCCACGCCTTCTTTTGCAAAGCGTTGGTATCGAATTTACCGACCCCGTGACGGCCGAACGCAAAACCTATAGTATTGAACGAGACCCTGCTTTTGCGCAGGTGATGGCCGACCTCCCTCGTTAATCTATGCCTCAACGCGCCTCGCTCTTTCTCGTCGCTGGCAATTCTGCCACTGGCAAATCAACCTTGGTAAAAACATTGTTAAAAAAATCCAAGCACGATGTCGCTCGTTGCATCACCACGACGACACGCCCCATGCGCAAGGGCGAAATTCAAGATGTGTCCTACCGCTTCGTCACCGAAGAGGTTTTTGCCAAGCTCCTCAAAAAAGGGGCTTTTCTTGAACATGCCGTCGTCTTTGGCAATAACTACGGCACGCAAAAACAAGATCTTGAAGCGCTCTTATCTGCTGGCAAAAATACCTTTCTTATCTTGGACCTCGCCGGCATCAAATCCGTCTTAGACCTTCGACCGGACGCTATACTGATCATGCTCACCGCCAAACGCGAAACGATTAAAAATCGCCTTATCAAGCGAGGTACGGATCCAAAAGAAATTCGTGAACGACTCGCGCATCTTAAAGAAGAAAAAGAACTACTCGACCTCGCTGACCTTGTTATCGCGACTGATAAAACCACTCCGCGCCAAGTTGCCGGCCAGGTTGAGGCGTTCATCCATCACATTATCACGTAGCGCTGGTTGTGCCGGGCGGGTATACTGTGTTCATATGTTAAAATACTCGATTTTTGCCGCTCTCGTCGCCTTCGGCTTGCCCTTGCAAACCCTTGCAGCTGCCGTACCGATTAATGACGGACTCTCTTCAGTAACGGTAGATAAAACCGAAGTAAAAGCCGATAGCATGGATAGTGCTCGCATTTCGGTCACCCTCAAAAACAATACCTTCGTCGGGGTGGACGGCGCCGTCGTCACCCTCACCTCTTCACGCGGAGGCTTGGACGATATCTCACCTGATGAGACGACGACTTCGCTCAGCGGGCGTGCCACCTTTACCGTAAAATCCCTCAAGAATGGTGTCGCTACGTTTACACCGAGCTATAATGGCACGGCTCTCAGCAAATCGGTTAACGTTACG
>CALMET010000103.1 GCA_937863195.1 uncultured bacterium | reverse complement strand
CCTACTTAAACCTCAAACACATCATCTCCAACACGCTCACCAATATAGTGAACGTTAGGGATCATCGCTGCACGATAACAAAGACGCTTTGCATATTCGTCGGTAAATGAAGAGGCGCCAACCAAGACAAGCGACATATCTTTAAGTGGAGATTCTGGCATTGCTGCGGCCTTAGCATACGCTTCTACAAGCAAGTGAGCCCCTTTATCTGAAATAAGGCGTCCAACAAACAAGAAGTAGCGGTTATTCTGTAAGCCGTGTTTTGCTAACGATTCTTCAAGAGCCGTGGGCGGTTTCACATTTGGGATAGCATGTGTGATGTACCAAGGCTGTACGCCATAGGTCTTTGCACAATAACGTGCCAACTCTTGCGAAACCGTAACGGTACGATCAGCAAGATGACACGCCATCCATTCACCCATGGTTAAAACAGCTCGAGCAATAGCACCCCATTTTTCACGCACACGATCAATACAGTGAAAGGTCACGACGATCTTTGCCTTTGGCACCACCAAACGAATCAACGGCAAAAGAACCGCAATACCAACACCATGCACATGCACGATATCTGGTCGCAATTTACGTGCAGCAAAAATCGCCGTCACCGAGTGCGTGATCGCATCAAGATGCTTAGACTTAATACCAGCAGTGATAACTTGCTCAACGCCCTTTGGCGCCTTGCTTTGACCGACATACCAAGCGCGGCCAAACACAATAACGCGGTGACCGCGTTCTACGAGACTTGATGCAAGATGCTGAACATGGCGTTCAACACCTCCAGAGCGAGCCGGGAGGCCCTTTTGGCCGATCATGGCAATAGTAGGCATAGAGATGTCCTTTTTGAGGAGACCGACGATTTTGCCTTATTTTAGCCATTTTGTCAAGAGTGTACCGGCATATTTTGGCTAGTATTAGCCAAATAATATGATCTAAACCGCTGGCGATATCCAGGTATATTCAATCTCTTTCGCTGGTAGTGCCAAAATCGCCAAAACATCAATTTGAATATCGCGTGCCTGCAAACCACGATCCTGTAGGTAGCGCATCACGGCCAATCGCACTCTTTTGAGCTTGCGATAGGTCACCGCTTCTTCGGGGCGACCGTAGGTCAGCGAGCGACGATACTTTACTTCAACAAAATGCAAGGTGAGTCCGCGCCGGATGATGAGGTCTATTTCTCCAAAACGATATTGCACATTTTGTTCGACGATCTCAAAACCACGCTTCGTAAAGTAATCAACAGCGAGCACCTCTCCCCCATCACCAATCGCTCGGTGCGAGAGCGGCTTATCAAAAACGGAGTATGTCATGACATACTCCGTTCAATAAAACAGATCACTCGTCAAGCCTCGCCTCGTTATCCTCCCTTTCCCTCCGCGTAGCGAAGGGTGACA
>CALMET010000102.1 GCA_937863195.1 uncultured bacterium | reverse complement strand
GGCTTTAGCCCAGCAAACCCGCGAACAGCTACCACTCACACCTGACGAGCAAGCCCTCTATGCCGCGCTTGAAGAACCAACCGATATCGACACCCTCTGTGCACGGTCTGGGAGGCCTTCTCCACAGGTCCTGGCAGGGCTTAGTTTACTTGAATTAAAGGGCTATATTCGGCATGAGCAGGGGTTATGGCATCGGGCTATTGGTTGCCCAAAACGCTAGACTGGGCTATAAACATCCACATTATGAAGCTCGTTATCGTAGAGTCTCCAACCAAGGCCAAGACCATCCGCAAGTTTCTCGGCAGCGAATATAAGGTCGTTGCTTCGATGGGTCATGTGCGTGATTTGCCCTCTTCGTCCGACGAAGTCCCCGCAAAATGGAAGAAAACCGAAGCCGGCCAACTCGGTGTAGACGTTGCTCACGGCTTTGAGCCGATCTATGTCATCTCAAAAGACAAGACAAAAATCGTTAAAGAATTGAAGGACTTACTCAAAGACGCAGACGCGCTTTATCTGGCATCTGATGAAGACCGCGAAGGAGAGAGTATTAGCTGGCACCTGTTGCAGATTTTGAAACCTACGGTACCGGTTTACCGCATGGTCTTTCATGAAATTACGGCCGCGGCAATCAAGAATGCGCTCGCTCACCCTCGTGAGCTTGATGAACGTCTTGTTCGAGCTCAAGAAACGCGTCGTATCCTTGATCGTCTCGTGGGTTATAGCGTCTCGCCAGTATTGTGGAAGAAAATCGCCTACGGTCTTTCTGCTGGACGCGTACAGTCTGCGGCATTGAAAGCGATTGTCGATCGCGAACGTGAGCGCATGAAATTTAAGTCCGCCATGTATTGGGATGTGACGGCGACTTTGGACAAACACGAGAAATTCGAAGCACGCCTCATTGAATACAAAGGTAAAACCATCGCGCAATCAAAAGATTTTGACGCGGATTCAGGGTTGTTGAAAAACGACAAAGCCCATCTCTTAAGTGAAGCTGAAGCGAATACCCTCATGGCATCCGCGCCATCGGCGTCATGGAAGGTCATGGACGTCCAAACAAAAGACGTAAAACGCAAAGCACCAGCACCGTTTACGACTTCAACACTCCAACAAGAATCCAACCGCAAATTGAAACTCTCTTCGCGTGATACGATGCGCGCCGCACAGAAATTGTATGAAAACGGTTTTATTACCTATATGCGTACCGATAGCACCAACCTCTCGGTTGATGCGCAAACGGCGATTAAAGGACTCGTCACGAGCCGTTATGGAAGCGAATACGTAAACGAAAGTGCGCGTACCGACAAAGCGCAGGCCGGTGCACAAGAAGCGCATGAAGCTATTCGTCCTTCATTAGCCTTTACCGTTCCTGGCGATACGGGCTTGAGCGGTGCTGAGCGCGATGTCTATGAGTTGATTTGGATGCGTGCGATCGCGTCACAAATGCGTGATGCTGAACAACAGCAGATGTCGGTTCGTCTTGAAGCAGAAGGTAATGGTTATCAGGCAAATGGTACGCGTATTCTCTTTCCTGGATTTTTGCGCGCTTATGTTGAAGGCGCTGACGATGTTGAGCAGGCGCTTGTTGACCGCGAACACCCATTACCTGAGCTCGCTGTCGGTGACCAGCCAAAATGTGAATCCGCCAAAGCTGAATCACATGAAACAAAACCACCAGCACGCTTCACTGAAGCCTCGCTCGTTCAATTCATGGAAAAAGAAGGTATCGGCCGCCCAAGTACCTACGCTTCAGTTATCAGCACACTGACCGATCGTGGTTATGTGCACAAAGCGGCGAATGCGCTTGTACCAACCTTTACCGCTTTTGCCGTAACGCAAGTACTCGAACGCCATCTCTCAGACTTGGTAGACGTGCACTTCACGTCACAGATGGAGAATAAGCTCGATCAAATCGCCGAAGGCACCTTGGAGTATCTCCCCTACCTCGAATCCTTTTTCTTGGGCGAACGCGGCTTAAAAACACGCCTCGCGACCGAGCTCGAACAAATCGATCCAGAGACAGCAAAGACGGTAAATATTCCACATGCTGAAGGCTATGTCGTGCGTGTTGGTAAATTTGGCCCGTATGTTGAAAAAACCTTGCCAAATACGGGCGCGCTCGCAAAAGCTTCGTTGCCAACAGATATGGG
>CALMET010000101.1 GCA_937863195.1 uncultured bacterium | reverse complement strand
ACGAACCAAGGGGTTCGTTCCAACTTTTTTGACGAAGGCGGCGATTTCGGAGAAATCATCGCTGGAGGATAAAAAGGTGGCTTGTTTCGTATCTAAAATCCACTCACGCAGGGGTTCGACCCAATTATTTCCTTGGTGGGCAAAATCTTTCTTTTTCTCCTTCAAAGTCAGTGTGGCACGCATAGTTTCGTCTTTCTTTTTAAGATACAAGTCTTTCGGAATATCTCCATCCAAGTAACTCTCCACCAGTTTATCCATGCGTGCTTCACTGGCTTTGATACTGTCTGAAAGATTTTGCACACCACCTTGAGATGCGGTGCTTTCTGCTTTCTCCCATTCATCTACTTTATCAAGCATGTACAATGTGTACGCATCGCAAAGCGAAATTATTTGAAGCTGCTCCTTTAGTTGGTCGGCGAGAACGTCCTCGCGCACATATCCTTGGGAGCATGACCCTTTCTTTTTCGTGCAACGATAATAGCGATACTTGCCTCCGCACTTGCCGGTAGCCCACTGAGCTGTGATCATGCTCCCACACTCACCGCACTCAAAGATGCCAACAAATGGAAAGTCATGCCTCGCTTTCCGTTTGCGAGGACGTTCACGCTCGACCAAGACCTTTTGGACAGCTTCAAATAATTTCGGAGGAATAATTGGTTCAAAGCTTCCATCAAACCACTCACCATGATGACTAACAAAGCCGAGATAGGCACGATTGGTTAGCATGCGTTTGATGGAAGCTTTGGCAAGTGGCGTTCCTGTGCCAGTCGTCACCCCGTGAAGCGCCAAAAATTCGGCGAGAGATACCAACCCATGTTCGCCTGTGGCATATTCTGCAAAAGCCCTCACGATAACCTTGCGATGAACTGGATGCGGTTCGATATTCCGCGTACGCGGATTATTCACATAGCCAAAGGGGGCTTTTGTGAGCCACTCACCGCGCCGAACTTTTTGGCGCATCCCTCGCTTCACATTCTGCGTCAGATTGTCTGAATAGTATTTAGACTGGCCGAACGCCACTTGCAACATAAAGAGCCCCTGCGGAGTGGGTTCAAACCAAAATGTCGGAAAGCGTAAAGACGACAGCTTGCTCGTATCTACCGCGTAGATGATGCGTCCACCATCAATGCTATTTCTCGCCAAACGGTCTGGATGCCATGCGAGTATGCCTTGCGCCCCACCCGCTTCAATACGCATCATCATCTGCGCAAACTGCTCACGCCCTGGAGTCTTGGCGCTTTTCGACTCTTGAAACTCCGCGAGGATTTCAAGATTTTCTTTACGCGCGAATTCTCTAAGCTCAAAAAGTTGCGCTTCGATAGACATAACTTGCTTATCATCGTCTTCGGTACTCTTTCGGGCGTATAGAAAATATTTTGGTTTGGACATACGAAGTAATTTTAGATACGAAACAAG
>CALMET010000100.1 GCA_937863195.1 uncultured bacterium | reverse complement strand
GATGCGGGCGGGCAGCGTACCGTGAAGGCTGTCGTCGGGCCTAATGGCTCGGGCAAGTCCAATATTGCGGACGCGATTCGTTGGGTAATGGGCGAACAGAGCTTGCGTCTTTTGCGTGGTAAGAAGTCTGAAGATGTGATTTTTAGTGGTACCGAAAAACGCGCCCGTTCGGGGTTTGCTGAAGTGACCATGGTGCTCGATAACCCAGATACCGAAAAGACAGGGGTTGGTACTGAAGAGATTCAGATTACGCGTCGTTTGTATCGTGACGGTCAAAGTGAATACGAAGTAAATAAACAGGGCGCGCGTTTGTCTGATGTGGCTTTGCTTTTGGCGCAGGCGGGTATCGGTCAGCGTACGTATAGTGTTATCGGCCAAGGCATGATCGACCAGGTTTTGGTTGCGAGCCCAATGGAGCGTCGTGAATTTTTTGATGAAGCTTTTGGTTTGAAACCGTTTCAGATGAAGCGCACTCAAGCCGTGAATAAGATGGAGGATTCGCGCAAAAATATCGGCCAAATCGAACTCATGATGAATGAGCTCGGCCCGCGCTTGTCTTTGCTTGAGAAGCAAGTGAAGCGCCTCGCTGAACGCGAACGTATCGAAGAAGAATTACATGCCATTGAGAAGGCCTATTATGGCCACGAATGGCGCAATCTTGATGTTAATATCAAGGTGATGACGGCGAAGTTTCAATTCGCGAAGAACGAAGAAGTTGGTCTCGAAGCACAGGCGCAAGAGCTCGAAAGCAAACTCACCGAGATGGAGAAAGCCACGCCGCAAGCGGATGGCTTTCGCGAACATCGCGCCAAGATCGACGCGCTTCGCGAACAGCGCCTCGGCTTTCGTGAACAAGAATTGAAACTTGAGACAAAGCGTGCTGTTGCTGAGGTCCGTGCCGAAAAACCTTGGGTGCCACTTCCACTCACCAAAATTATTGAGCAGGTTGAATCGTTTAAATCACGCCATGAATCGTTGAAGGATTTACTTGCAAAAGATACCCCTGATTTGAACGCTATCCGCAACCAGGTGGGGAGTTTATTAACGGATACGCAGGATCTTATCGGTAAGCTTCAACGCCCTGCACCAGAACCTGAAAAGACGCCCGCCATTGATACGACGCTCGATGAAGAGTGGAACCAAATCCAAACGCAAAAGGCTGCTATTGA
This sequence comes from uncultured bacterium, assembly GCA_937863195.1. The sequence continues at coordinate 247 of CALMET010000100.1, read as the reverse complement.
AGCCCAAATCAAAGAAGCTGAACAGACGCTCGATGCATGGCAAAAAGAAGAAGATGGTAAGCGCTCGCATGTCTTTGATACCCAGCGCGCTTTAACGAAATTACGCCATGACGCGCAGTCAGCAGAGCGCCGTGCCAGTGAAGCGAGTATCGAATTAGCTCGTTTAGAAACGCGCCGTGAAGGCGTGCTCGCTGATGTACGTATGCATGCGCCGCAACTCGAAGAAGAGCTCATGCGCGATGAATTC
>CALMET010000099.1 GCA_937863195.1 uncultured bacterium | reverse complement strand
AATCCGAGCAAGCGCGGTGTTTGGACTTCGAGGTATTCGCGCCCATCAAAAAACTCCCGTACTTTTTTAACGGTTTGCGAACGCAGCGTGATGAGGTCTTTTTTCATAAAATAAAATCTCCGGCAAGCCGGAGATTTTTTACGCTTAGCGAACCAAGTAAGGCAAGAGGGCCATGAAGCGCGCGCGCTTGATGGCATTCGTCAACTTGCGTTGGTGCCAAGCACAAACGCCGGAGCGCTTGCGTGGGACAATCTTGCCGAACGACGAAAGGTAACGGCGAAGGTTGTTGGTATCTTTGTAGTTGATATCGTCAACATTCATTTTGCAGAAGAAACAGGTCTTCTCGTGGGTGGATTTTTTGATCATGTGATGTAGTGCGCTCTTCTGAACAGATCTGTCGGATGAGCACGGGATGAATGATTAGAAAGGGATATCTTCGAGGCGAATCTCTTCGCCAAGACCAGGGTCTATCATGTCATTAGACGGGATAGGGGTCATGGTTGGCGTAGGAGCTGAAGCCGCGGGTGACGAACGGTAACCGGTTGGCGTTGAAGCCCCGCCTTCGCGCTTATCGAGGAGGATAAAGTTATCCGCGACGATCTCGGTGCGATTGCGCTTGGCGCCGTCTTGAGCCTCCCATTCGCGGGTTTGCAGGCGTCCTTCGACATAGACCTTGCGGCCTTTGGCGAGATATTGCCCAGCAAGCTCGGCGAGTTTGCCCCATACCACAAGGTTGTGATACTCGGCTTTGGTTTGCTTCTGGCCCGATGAATCGGTCCAGGTTTGATTGGTGGCAATCCCGAATGAACAGACATTCTGGCCAGTAGCCGTCGTGCGCAGTTCAGGGTCTCGGGTGACATTGCCAATGATCATGGCGCGGTTCAAGTCCATAGGTCTTTTATGATGCGTAATGGGCGACCAAACGTCTAGACGGCGTCTGCAGCAGGCTTTTCTTCAGCCTTCTCTTCGGACTTGTCCTCTTTGGCGGCTTCAGCAGAAGCTTCTTTTGCTTCAGCCTCATCTTCTTTGCGCTTTGCGGCGCGCTTTTCTTCTTTGGTTTCAACAACCACTTCTTGAAAAGGCACGAGATCGTACTTCGCATCCGAGCCAGCCGGAGCGCTTACCGTCATATAACGGAGAAGGTCGGTCTGAATGCGGAGGTTGGTGTCGATCGTGGCCAATGAGGCACGATCAGCCGTGAAATAGGTCAAAACGTAGTAACCATGCACGTGGTTATCGATGGCATAAGCCATACGAAGTTTGCCCAAGCGCTTGGTGGACTCAACCGTACCGCCGTACTTGGCGATAAGGGCGGACATACGGGTTTCTACTGCACCAGCCTCTTCTTCGGTCATGGTGGTAGGGATGATGTACAGCAACTCGTAGCGCTGTGCGATCGTTTCGGACATGTATTTGTTGTGACAGACCCCTGTTCGGGGCGTCCCGAGCCATACGGCTCAGAGACTTGGCCAATCACGCTAAATGGATAAGTGGCGCTAACCTAACGAAAAAAACCCCGCTTGTCAACACGCAACTAGCGCTCTTAGACGGGGTTTCGGTGTGCCAGATTGTACAATGCAGGCACCAGGAGAAATGAGAGATGTGAGAAAGAGGTCAGTTACCGTTCGCCTCAGGGACGACCGGATTTCCGACAATGAACGGCACCGTGATAACGGTACCGTTCGGACCACGCTGTTGGGGTGCTCGGTGAGGAGTGAACCCCATCAACGACTCAAGAGCGGACTCTGCTTTTTCGCAAAGCCCAGCGATCAAGCTTCGATCTTGTGGGTCGAAGTGATCACCCGGTCTCTCCTTGAGTTGCAAGAGACCGTCGTAGACCATGAGCATCTCGTCTCCGCTGAGCTTCTTGACGAGGCTTTCAGCAGAATCGAGACCGAGCATCGTACGCTCGAGTTCGCGCTCGGTGAAGGCGAGTCGACCAGACACTTCGCTCAGGCTTTCAGCCAAGCGGTGCTGGGCACCCATCTTCTGACCGACCTTCTTTGCTTCATCGCTCAGTTGAACGTGAAGTAGGCCGATCGTTTCGCGAAGCGCGGGTATCTCGACCGCTTCTCGGTGCGCCCATCGGCGAGCGAGTTCACGGTGGCGTTTGATGCCCTCCCGCAAACCCTTGCGCAGTTGCTTGCTACGCTCGCTTTGCCGATGGATTTTGTCCGCGACGAGATCATCCTTCAGCCGAAGCTTGAGGGCGATATCGTCGAAGACCCCCTGCACGAAGTCCGTGATCCCGTCCTCGGTCTTGAGGTCGGGCATCGGATGCTCGGCAGGATCCACGCCGAATCCGCGACCGAAGTTCAGCACACGCCGCGCGAAAGATTGAAGCCACTCTGTCAGTCTTGCGACTTCGAGAACGGATCCTTGAAAATTCGCGTTCTCTTCATTCAGGCGAGTGATCTCGGCCTTCATGAGAGGAAGAGCGCTTGCATCTTCGCCAAACGATGAGAGAAACTCCTCCATGGGTTTTTTGCCCGATTGTTCTTGCGAACGCTCGAACGCAGCCCCATGCTTCAGGATGATTCTCACTCGATCGACGTTGACCGGCTCGCTCATGACTTCAGACCAGACGCTGACGATCGATGTCGTATCGACCGCTTCGCGTGCGAGCTCCATCAATCGCGTTTCTGCACTGACTCGCAGGTCTCGTTCTTTGGCTGTCAATCCACGCTGATGCTCGCGAGAGCGGCGCACCATGGTGATCTCGCCATGCCTGAAGTACCTACCGAAGTAGAACCCAGCCATGAGCGTGCAGATGCCCGCCAAGGCCAAGACCCACCAAGGATAGTGAAACCCTTCGTTGACGTACGCGATCGTTGTCGTCTCACCCTGGCGCACGACTTCGCGCACCACCGGCTCAGACGGAACTTCGACCACGGCCGGCAAGCTCTCGAGCGAGCGACGAATGGCGGCGACAAGCGCCGCCGTCTCGAGACGGTCAGGACGCATGCCTTGCATATCGGTCTCGTTGCTCTCGAGTGCCGTCAACGCCGAGACCAAGGTCTCGCGCGTGGGCGGAGTGCTTGAAAGCAGACTTTGACTGAGTTCAGCCGCCAAGATCGTATTGCGCTCTCCCGGAGTCGGGATGGCACTCACAGGCACACGATAGACGTGACCCTGACGAACCCAACGAAGAACCTCGCCCGCTGGGCAATAGGCTTGCTGGTAGTCGGTGGTGGACATCGGTACCTCGCGCGCAAAGTTGCGCACGGGATTAACCGTCTGACCATTCACTCGGCACCAGAGCCAGTTCTTGTCGAGGTTGGCATTGTCGTAGTGACGCAGCTCGACCCGATCTTGGCCGGCGGGGACCCGTCGGTTGATATCAGCGATCCAGCTTGCCACCTGACCAGTCCCAGATTCGGCGCGAAAGCACCTAAACCCCTGACTACGACCAGGACACGACACCTCATCGGCGCGTGCCAGCCCTCCAGGATAGAACAGCCAAACGGCTGCTGCCAGGCATAGAAGCCTGATCAACTCTCTCCTTGTTTTCATGGTTACCTCTCTATTTTCTCAACATCTTTCGATGTGAAGGAGCGCTCCCAGGCGGCATGCCCGGTAACGGGGTCACCTAAACATTATTTTATGATTTTGTAAAGAGCCCGCTTTGCGGTATGCTCGCCTACATGCACCGTATTTTTGCCGTTCTCGGCGTCCAACCCCGGCTCTCGCTGGCTGAGTTGCTTCAGACCTATCAATTGCCAAAACCCCTCCTTTGCGACCAAGTCGCTTTTTTTGAAGCTGACCTTGATTTGGCGGCCGCCCAACGTACTCTGGCCGGCATCACTAAATGCGGCGAAGTCTTAACAACGATCCCATGGAAGCAGCTCAACGGTGAGTTTATCGCTGAACTTATGGAGCAACGCCCGCGTGCCGAGCGCATCGTCTACGGCTTAACCGTTTTTGGCGGATCTTCACTACAACAAAAAACCCATCGCCATCTCGCGCTTGAAGTCAAAAAAGCGCTCAAAGGCCGGGGCCGATCTTCGCGTTGGATGAGCGGTAAAGGTCACGAAGCCATCTCCCCTGCCGCCGTCGAAAAACTTGAACTCACAACGGAAGGCTATGACTTCATCATTGCCTTTGATGGCGAGAATGCGATCATCGGTCTCACGAGCCAAGTACAAAATGCCGATAGCTGGGGTGATCGTGATTTTGGTAAACCGTTTCGTGATGCGCTCACCGGCATGTTGCCGCCAAAGCTCGCGCGCATGATGGTGAATATTGCTCAACCAAAAAAAGCGCTCTTAGACCCCTTTTGCGGATCCGGCACCGTTTTAATGGAGGCGATTCTCTTACATCCAGAGCTCGAGATTACCGGGTCTGACATTGATGAACGCCAAACAAAAGGCGCCATCGCCAATCTTGATTGGTTGCGCAAAAGCGGCTCGATCACAAACGAAGAACGCGCACGCGTAAACGTTTTGCATTTTCCTGTTCAAGAAGTTTCACGCCAACTTCAGAATGATTTTTTTGATGCCATCGTGACTGAGGGTTATTTAGGCAAACCTCTCAAAGGTCACGAGTCCCCACAATTTTTAGAACGCAATCACGCCGACGTCACGACGCTCTGGAAAGAAGCGTTACCGGTTTTAGCAAAACAACAACCACAAGGAGGCAGACTTGTTTGCACTTGGCCGATCATGATGTCACAGAACCATCCTTACTACGTTGAATTAAGCGACGAAGAACTTCGTGAAGCTGGCTATAAGCGCATTCACCCCCTCGCGGCATGGAGCAATGACGATAAAGCTATTGTCTACCGCCGCGCCGACCAACACGTTCATCGTCAGCTTATCGTTTTAGAAAAAGTCTAGTCTGCACTTGACTTTTTCTAAATAATTTGATACTAAATAACCTTCAGCGTGTCGCTGGAGCGTCCTTTCTTTTGGAGGAACCATGTCCGACAAACCGCCCCCTGTCACCCATCTGCGCGCGGTCACCGGTGCAGGGACCCCGAGTTCTGCCGTACCACGACCTGCGCCATTCGTGCCCGTCAAAGATACCGATACGCTCATGCGAGCGCTCAATGAAGCTCAGGGCAAAATCATGACCCTCGAGAATCTGACGCGCTCACAAGAGATCGAGATCGCTGAACTGCGTAGTGCAAAAAGCACACTCACCGAACAGAACAAGCGTCTGATCGAGAGTGATATCTCGGTGGCCGCAAAACGCATCATCCGCTCTCAAGGCGAAGAGATTCGAGCATTTAGAACTTCGCTGAGAGATGCTCATGATCAGAGCGAAGCCGACCATATCGAGCTCGAAGATATGAAGAAGGAGTACCAAAAACTCCTCGAAGCCTTTGAAGAGCGTCTCAGCGCCGAGAGCATCGTTGAGATGCTGCATGAGCAACTCGTGATCGCTGATCAAGAGGCACAAGAAGCACAGACAGCGCTCAATAACCTGCAAAGCGCGATGAGCGTTGCCCAACTTCTTCATGATGACCTTCAGCAATTCGAAGGCCGTCTCTCGCCTGAAAGCTTCATGAAGCAACCCGACCTGTTTTTGGCGGAGTTCAGTCGGATCTCAGCCGTCTTGCTCGAGAATGACCACCCTGCCATCCGCAGCTTCGGCTTTCGGATGCAGACCTTTCTCTATGAGCTCGGCAAAGACCGCCTGAGCCGGCCCTACTGAAAAAGCGCTCAGATCCAACCTGGATCTGAGCGCTTTTCTGTTTGTACTATTATGGATAGATCTGCACACCATCTTCATCATAGAGAAGAATCGCTTGCACCGGGCAAGCCTGAGCGGCGAGCAAAATCGTCTCGTCGTCAGCGCCTTTTGGATCAACCACGTAGGCTTTGTTCTCATCATCCATTTGAAATACACCTGGAGCCACCGTCACGCACGGTGCGGCACCGATACACGCATCGCGGTCGACCACGATCTTTGCAATCTTTTTCATTTCCATAGATGTGGGGATATTAGCCGAAGTACTTTTCTTTGTAAAAGCGGATGAGTTGCTCGACTTCTGGCACACAAGAAGGATCGCCTGTACCAACCTTTGTCTTAGCTTGAACTTTTTCAAGCGTATCCGCGCCATCGAGCACCGCTTCTTCGATATCGTGATCAGTGACTTTCAAAACTTTGTCGATAATACGACCTTGTTCAACGATGATGCGTTCATTCTGGCCAGAGCGTCGGAAGTAGTCGTTGATCGCCGAACGCAATGCCTTATCACCAAGTACCGAACAATGCACTTTGCGCGCCGGCAAACCGCCGAGACGCTCCATGATATCTTGTGGGCGAAGTTTAAGCGCTTGTTCAATCGTGAGTCCGCCATTTTCTGTGACCATCACTGACATCATCGAGGTCGAAGCGATCGCCGAAGCACAGCCAAAGGTTTTCCATTTGAAATCCGTAACGCGTTCGATACCTTCAGGATCTTTTTCAACACGAATCCACACCTTCATCGCATCGCCACAAGCTGGCGAACCGACCATACCCATAGCAGCGTCCTTGTACTCAGCTTCATTGTCCTGCAAAAAGTTCTTTGGACGGAAGAAGTGCTCTTTAACGGCGTCAGCATAAAACCAGCCCTTATCTGCTGCTGGAGTGACGACATCGCCTTTGCGTTCTTCGTTTGTGGGTTTAATGATTGGGTCCATATTAGGTGAAATGTTTCATATCTAAGTTGGTCGGACTGATCTTGCGCAACATCTCGACGATGCCAGGCATCTCGGTGAGGACATAGTCGATATCTTCAGTCGTCGTCGAGGCGCCGAGCGTAAAACGAATCGAACCGTGTGCCGCCTCGTAGGAGAGACCCGTCGCAAGAATCACATGTGATGGATCAAGCGACGTCGATGCACAAGCTGAACCGGTCGACGTCATGATCCCCTTCGCATCGAGATACAAGATACACGCTTCACCTTCAATATCGAGAAACGAGACATTCACGCTATTCGGCAAACGTTCGGTTGGATGCCCATTCAAACGCGACTTCGGAATCTTGAGCAATCCTTCTGCCAAACGATCGCGCAATACGATCAATCGCGCGGATTCAACTTCACGATTCGCCTGAGCGAGCTCAAGCGCCTTCGCGAGACCAACGATTAATGTCACCGCCTCCGTACCCGCACGCATCCCACGTTCTTGGCCACCACCGATGGTGAGTGGATCAATGCGCGTTCCGCGACGCAAGTACAAAGCACCAATACCTTTTGGCCCATACATCTTTGAACCGTTAATCGTGAGCAGATCGGTGTGTAATTGTTCGACATTCAATTCAATCGCACCCGTCGCCTGACAAGCGTCTGAGTGAAAGAAGGGGAAAATCGTTTTCTGCTCTTTGCGCCAAGCGAGCACTACGCGGCCAATATCCGCAATCGGATTGATGGTGCCAATTTCATTGTTCGCCATCATGATACTGATCAAAACGGTTTCAGGCTTTAACGCTTCCTTCACGTCTTTTGCGTGAATCATCCCAAAACCATCTGGCTTAATTTGTGTGAGGGTGATCTCGCCTTTCTTCTCGAGAAGAAGAAGCGGTTCAAGTACGGCATGGTGTTCAATCGCTGACGTAATCACGTGTGGGATCGCGTCTTCGCCGAGCAATTCTTTTAATTTCTTTTTATAAAAACGCGGGATACCGAGCACCGCCATATTATCGGATTCGGTACCTCCTGAAGTGAAGAGGATTTCATCTGAGTGCGCATGCAAAATCTCTGCAATCTTGCTACGTGATGCATCAACAGCAGACTTCGCCTGCAAACCTACCGAATGAAACGACGAAGGATTGCCGTAGATTTCTGAAAAATACGGACGCATCGCTTCAAGCACCTCCGAGCTCATCGGGGTTGAAGCGGCATGATCCAAATAAATGATTTTATCCATATTAGTTGATGAGGTCAGCGAGAGTCGTTGATTTAAGCGTTGAATTGATATTCGTTTGAAGTGAACTCCAAAGATTTTTGCTTTTGCAGCCGGCTTCCATCCCGCAAAGGCCTTTTTGATGGGCGAGGCATGGGACGAGGGCGACGGGCCCTTCAAGTGACGTCACCATCTCATGCGCCGTAATCTCGCTCGGCAACTTCGCCAACCGATACCCACCCGTCGGCCCCGTCTTGGCCTGCACAAGACCTGCCTGCTTTAAAGCAGAAACAATCTCTTCGAGATAAGACTCCGAGGCGCCAAAGCTCTTTGCCGCCTGCGAAACACGAAGATTCTCGCCCTCAGGCAAGAGGGCGAGTTTTGAGAGAAATAACGCACCGAGGTGCTGTTTTTCGCTAATTTGAAAAGGCGACGACATATCTCCTGGTTTAGAACCAGAAAATACGTCATCGCCCTGTTCCTGTCAATTACTTCACCGTTCTCGCGACACGCAAGCTATTTAACAAAACGCTAATACTCGACAATGCCATCGCAAGCCCCGCAATACCCGGATGAACATAGCCCATCGCAGCCAATACCAAACCGATCACATTATAACCAAACGCCCAATACAGATTTTGTTTGATCGTCTTAAACGTAAACTGCGAAAGTTTAATTGCATCTGCCGCTTTGGACGGCGATCCACCCATGAGAACCATTTGCCCTGCCGCTTTGGCAATATCCGTACCACTCCCCATCGCGATACCAAGCGTTGCGGAGGCTAATGCCGGCGCATCATTAACACCATCACCGACAAAAGCGACTTTATGACCTTGTTCTACCAAACGCTTCACGATCTCAGCTTTTCTTGTCGGTAAAGTATTTGCCATCACTTGATCGATCCCAACCAACGCCGCAACCGCATTCGCTGAAGCCTCGTGATCACCCGTTACCAAACCAACATCAATACCCATCTCGTCTAAACGTTGAATCGCGACTTTTGCATCTTCACGAATGCGGTCGGCAATCGCTATTGCGCCAACCACTTCTGTGCCTCGTGCGACAAAGACAACCGTCTTACCTTGTACACGTGCATCGCTAGCCTTTCGTAAAATTTCATCTGATAAAACAACCTGAGATTCTTGCAGAAAAAGTTCATTACCTAAGCGCACGTCCTGCTGATTCAAATGCCCTTTCAAACCACGACCCGGAATAGCTTCATACTGCTCGATGTCGGATACTTCTATCCCCTGCTCTTTTGCATGCGCCGTGATCGCTGCGCCAAGTGGGTGCTCAGAACGTAGCTCAAGTGCATTTGCGATACGTAGCGTTTCTTCTTCATCACCAAAAATATCCGTAACCGATGGGCGGCCTTCGGTAAGCGTCCCAGTCTTATCAAATAAAACCAAATCAATGCCGTGCGCCGCTTCAAGCGCTGAACCCTCTTTAATGAAGATACCTTTTTTAGCACCAGCGCCCGTCCCCACTAAAACTGCGGCTGGCGTCGCGATACCAAGGGCGCAAGGACACGCAATGACGAGCACCGCAATCGCATTGCGCACGGCCTCGGTCGGATCGTTAGATAGGTAGAGCCACATGATAAGCGTACTCGTCGCGATCACGATAACGATCGGCACAAACACGGCACTGATACGATCAGCGAGTTTTTCGATGGGCGCTTTTGAGGCGAGGGCTTTTTCTACCACCTGAACCATCTGATCAAAAACACCAGTGCCAGGCTCGGCAGCAATCTCAATCTCAACCGAACCTGTGCGGTTAATCGTACCCCCATACACGGTATCACCACGCAGCTTTTCAGCCGGCAGTGGCTCGCCAGTAAACATGGATTCATCAACGGTCGAGTGACCATCAACAACAACGCCATCTTGCGGCACGGTCTCGCCAGTCTTCACTAAACAGACATCACCAACCTTAAGTGCGGCGGCGGCAATATCGCGCCAGGTACCATCATCTTGCTTACGATGAGCCAACGTCGGATGTTCAGCAAATAATAGCCCCACCGCTTCACGTACATTCACCCGTTGGCGATCTTCGAGATAAATACCAAGCAGGACAAAAAAGATAATCGCCACGGCGCTCTCGGCAAAGTGGTGACCGTCCATAAAGAGAGCGGTCGTACTCCAAATCATGGCAGACAATGTCCCCATTGAGACGAGCACATCCATATTGGCACGCTTTTGCTTGATCGCATCGATGGCGCGCATATGAAACGTCCAACCACTTTTAAGGACGACATACCAAGATAATAACAAGACCGACCAAACCGGAATTGGTACTACCATCGCGGCAACCGTATAGAGAAATACGAGCCCTGATACCCAGAGCTCTCGTTTTGCCACCTTGGCTGTCGAGCGATGGTCGTGTTGCGCCATGCCTTCATGGTTCGCGTGTTGATGCTGCATAGAGTCACTATAGCAACCAAACAAAAAGACCGCCTAGCCACGTCGCTCGCGAGCGACGGTGGCCTAGCGGTCTTTTTTGAGGCGCTTTATCGCCCAGACAAACCGGTGCCATCGCTTGATGGTGCGATAGCGTAAACGTGTGAACCATTTTTTCACCGGTTCAAGTTTTGTCTCAACAACTTTCTGACGCTCAAGACGGGCGACATACTCTTTGCACTTATCTGAACAGTACGCATTTTTGCGATCGGGCGAACAACCTTCACAAACGAGAATATGCAGATGGCATTCGTCGTTTGCACAGTTGATATAGCGCTCGGTCTTTGCTTTGCAGAGATGGCATTCGCCAATGATTTCACGGTCACCACCAAAGTCCATCACGATGCGATCATCAAAGGTATAGAGCGCGCCCATGAAATCTTTGCCCGGGTACTTCTCCATGTACGCATGGATACCGTTTTCAAGCTGATACACATCCTTAAAACCCTGGCTCATTAAATACGCGGACATTTTTTCGCAACGAACGCCACCGGTGCAAACGGTCACGATTTTTTTGTCTTTGTATTGCTCGAGTTTTACGATCGCCTCTTTTAAATCACGTGAAGCAACCATGCCAGGGTCAATGGTCTTTTTGAATTTACCCGAAGCGATCTCATACGAGTTGCGCATGTCGACAACAATAAAGTCGTCATCGCGTTCAAACATCTCGCGGAGTTTTTCTGGCGCGAGATGCGGTGCCGTGCGCACGCGCGGATCTGCCTCTTCATAAGAAAACTGCGTCCCGACGATCTCATGGCGCACCTTCACCGACCAACGAGGGAAAGCTTCGCCATCGCCAGCGCTGCGCTTAACATTCATCCCGGCAAAAAGTGGGTTCTCGAGCAGCTCTTTTGCAAACAATTCGGTTTTATCCGTTTCGCCTTCGAGAATACCATTCACGCCTTCTTCAGCAACCAAAATACGACCCTTAAAACCAAGAGCCTCGCCACGCGCACGAATCTCGTCGGCAAGCGCCGCTGGATTTGGGACGGTGACGTATTTATAGAAGAGAAGCACCTGCTGATTCATGAGGTGTGTAATACGCTAAAATACCCCATTTGTAAAGCGTTTTAGATCAGACTAAAACCAGTTAAAGAGCTTTGCTGTAAACAGGGTGTAGACCATGAGATAAAAAGCGCCCTCCCACTTATGCACCTGTCTCGAGATGCCAGAAATAACAAAGAGCAAGGTCGCAAGCGCCATGGTTGGCACACCAATGGCAAACGTCTGTGCATCAACTTCAAGTACCTTGAAGAGACCGGGCAAACCGATAACAACAAGCGAATTAAAGACATTTGAACCAAGGACATTACCTATAGCAACCTCCGACTTATTCTGTAATGCCGCCTTAGTAGAGACGAGCAATTCTGGCAATGACGTACCAACGGCAACGGCCGTAATGGCGATAACGCCTGTTGCAATATCAAGGATGGATGAAAGATTGATAAGCGCGTCTACCAAGTACTTCGCACCAAATGACAGTGCGGCGATACCCACAACTAACATCACGATATCTTTTACATTGATTTTTGGACGAGTGGCTTTAGCTTCTTTCTGCTCTTGCTCGGTTTGAGCATGTTCGGTTTCTTCTACATGAATAATGGTATATGCCATGTAAATCGCATACGAAACAAGCAAGAGAATGGATTCGCCTAAGGTGATCTGACGGTCCCACACGACACCTAATAGCAAAACCGTACTAATCGCGAGCAAAGGCAAATCTAAATCGATGAGATTTTTTGTCACGCGCAAACGTTTACTCATGAGTGCAGAGACACCGATGATGAGCAAAATATTTGCGATATTTGAACCGATGACATTTGCTGCAACAACCTCGGTCACACCTCTAAAGGTTGCCGCTAATGATGAAATTAATTCAGGAAATGACGTACCCGCACCAACGATGGTGACACCAACAATAAACGGCGATAAGCCCGCTGCTAAACCGATTTTTTCTGCCGCAGCGATCAACCAATCTGCGCCTTTAACGAGAACGACTAATGAAACAACAAAAACGATGATCCAAAAAAGCAGCATAGAGTCTATTCGCTACCGTAATCTAAATGAATAACCTTATCAGGATCATACATTGGTTTTTTGCCAATAACGGCGATTCCGTGACGTACGTATTCTTTAAATAATTCTTTGCCGTGCCAATGCTTCAACAGCTCAGCGTGCGTTAAGTAGACGCGGTTATATGAATAGGGATCTTCTAAATACACCTTGGACTCATCGTAACCGATAGCGACTACCCAATGACTGTCACCAAAATCTTTAAAGAGATCTTTTGGACCCTCGGTACCGCCCTCCATAAAAAGAATGACCGGGATTTTTTTATCTAGGTAAGCCTTCAACTCATCAAGCGTCATGCTGCGAGAATCATAATCA
>CALMET010000098.1 GCA_937863195.1 uncultured bacterium | reverse complement strand
GCTGTATTGAAACGGGGGCGAACGGTGTGGTTGGTAAAGTCGCTTCGTGTGGCAATCGTTTGATTGAAACAACAAGTGGTCAATATTGTCGCAACGCGGCAGGTAACGCGGCGTGTGCTGTTAACGGCCAAGGTTGTCGCACCATTCACGGCGACGCATGTACCGTGCTTGCCGCAGGATCTATCGGTGGTGAAGAATGTGACGAAGGCTCTGATACAGCATCCTGCTCAGCGCAATGTTTGTGGAAGCCATTAACGGGTGCGCAATGCGGTAATGGCGTTTTGGATCGTGGCGAACAATGCGATCCTGGTGCTGCTGGTACACCTGGTTGTTCTGCGGATTGTCAGGCGCTTGGCGCCATCGAGGGCGGTTCGACCTGTGGTAACGGTGATATCGCTGCCGGCGAATCCTGTGATGATAGCAATACCGTCAGCGGAGACGGTTGCAGCAGTATCTGTATCAATGAAGGCTCGGTGCGTGTCGTTTCGGTATGTGGTAACAGCGTTTTAGAGCCGGGTGAGACCTGTGAACGATCTGGAGCAGGCGCATCATGGCCAGTCGCTGGTTGTGATGCAAATACCTGTTTGAAAACGGGTACGAACGCTTGCTCAGGTCCAGACGCGAATTGTTGCGGCAATGGGACAACCGACCTCGCAGCAGGCGAGCTTTGTGATGACGGTAACGCTGTGTCAGGCGACGGCTGTTCAAACCGTTGTTTGCGCGAAGGTGCCTCGGCAGCGTATTCAAGCCCTTCTTTCTGCGGTGACGGAGTCATTGGTAACGGTGAATCCGGACGTTGTGAGGTTGCGGGCGGCGATGGTCGTCCAGATGCGATTCAGTTGGCAGAAATCGTGGGTGATGCAACGCCAGATGCCTCTGGTCTCATGAGTTCGGTACTTCAGGCAACCGTGACACAAAAAACGGGTAGCGCTGAATACGGTTTGAAATGTGGTTATACAACAGAATTATCCTGTCCTAATGGCACGGGTCTTGATCAGGCGGGTTGCTGTGCTCCGCGTCCTGAGGTCTATTCAGCATACCCAAATGCAAACGCTGAGGATGTTTGTCGAAATATCGCCATCTCTATCACATTTACAACGGTGATGGACGAACAAACGGTACGTGATAATGTTATTATCGCAGAAAAACTTTCTGGTACGGCATGTCCTGCTGGTCTTGAGCTCATTACGGTAGAGCAAGCTGAAGACGCTGGATGGTGGTCTCGTTTGGCTCATTGGTTTAAATCGCTTTTCGGTCAAACGGCAAAAGCAGATGTATACTGTGCAGGCAGTGTTAAAGGGGACATCACCCTCACAGAATCACAGAACCGCTCAACGGCTACGATCTATGTCGCGAATGCGATGAAGGCAAATACTGAGCACCGTATTTTATTGCGTGGTGACTTGAATCTTAATGATAATCCAGCAAATAAAAACGGCCTCAAGAGCAAGCGCGGTGTCGTGATGTCGGGTAACGCATTCTGGTCATTTACGACAAGTGGTAGCATTTGTACGATTTCTGCTATTCGTGTGAGTGACACAAATGTCGATTCTCCAGCGACCTTTACTCGTGTAAATGAAACGCATCGCTATCGCGCGCAAGCGATTTCGGTGCAGAGCGGCAGTGCCGTGCTCTTATCACCTGTTGATGAATACGATTGGGCTTGGCAGCCTTGGAGTTCTTCGGATGAAACAATTTTCTCAGCGAATGCGATCTCGACGGATATCACTCAGGCCGACGTCGCTTCGAAAGAAAAGATGGGCACATCTTATATCTCTGCAGAATTGCGCATCACGAATGATACGGTATTGACTCCTCCGACGACGGACCAGATTATCCGTGGGGCATTATTGAGTACGGCGATGCTTTGCGAAGTGCCGTGGCCTGCGCGTTCGATTGGTCCTTTTGCTGATGTTCTAGGGTCTCCAGCCTTGGTAGAATATACAGACGAGACGATCGCTCTGGGTTCAACCTTCTTCAACTTCTCGACCATGTACTGTCGTGATGGTGAAAGCACGGCAACGACTACCGATGATTTGCCTGCGATGCGCGCGGTCTACGTTGATTTATCTGACGCCGATCGCTCGCAGGGGATCTTGCGCCAATATCTTTTCAGTTTTGATGCGTCCAATGCTCCTGAATTAGCAGGTGATGGTATCGGTATCCGCGTCATGTCTAATCCGCTGCATCTTAATGTGCGCGATTGGTATGCCTCCAAGGGCTTTGACGGATCTCCTCAAGCCGCCACGGTTGATGGCTATGAAGCGCTGAAAGATGATGCAACAGTCTACGTATCGGCCGCGAATACCAATAATCTTGCAAATGGTCCGGTATATCCAAATATCTATATTATTTCACGTAATCCAGACTCGTCTGAGATTACGTCAGAAATCTTTGATCAGTTTGTGGCGAATTTCTTCTTGAATGTAAATCTTCAAGAAGACGTACAAAACGCTTGTGTCTACGCTGTGGCAGAAACCGGTCATCCAGCAGGTGAGACCTTCCGTCAAAACGGCAGCCGAGTCACATGTACGGCTGATTGGGAATGTTTACAGAAAAATACCAATTTACGCTGCGCAAGCTTTAAGCCAAAGCTTCAGCGTGATTTAAAACGCATCGCGGACTTATCGCGCATGAGCAGTAATCTTGAGACGTCCAAAGAACAAAACGGCACCTATCCTGTATTGGCGAGCGGTAGCTTTATTCAAGGGATGTCGACGAGTCTCTGGCCAAGTTGGTCAAGCGTCTTTGGCGAAGGTTCTGCAACAGATCCGGTAAACCGTTTCTTGTCTTGTGGATTCTGTTCGACATCGCAGTCCGCTTGTATGTCTGATTCGGATTGTGGTTCGGGTCAAACCTGTAATGCCCCAACCGGACAACCAGGACTTGAAGCCGCAACCTGCTGGAACGCGCTTTCAAAGGAATATATGTGTCCGGTATTAAATCCTCAGTCGATAAAATCCTCGGTTTCACATATCTATCAATATCGTGCCTTGGATGCCGGCGAACGATTTGAGCTTGGTACCGAACTTGAGGCGGCAGACGCTTCACGTTATGTCCCATCGTTATTAACCGAGGCAAAACGTTGTACCAATCTCGACAGTCCTTGTACGAATGATGCGAGCTGTAATGTCGTGAGCCCAACCGGCGCCATCATTTCAACCGGCCAATGTCTCACCGTAGGAGGTACCTGGAAGTATAGTGGT
>CALMET010000097.1 GCA_937863195.1 uncultured bacterium | reverse complement strand
GTTTTCTCTTCAATTGTCGTTAGTTTCTTTTTCAAATATGCTTCGCGCTGCTCAAGCGAATCATCTAACCCCGCTGCTACTGGTACAAGAATAAAGAGGTTTTCATGATCAGCTGGAGCTACCGAAGCGTCCGTTTTTGAAGGCGTACAGACATAAAACGACGGGTCGGTTGGCCATTGCGGCTGGTCAAAGATTTGGCGAAAGTTCTCCTTCCAATCTTTTGCGAATACCAAGGTATGGTGTTCTAGGCCTTGAACGCGCCCTTTGATGCCGAGATAGGCAATGAATGCCGATGGCGCGAGCACGCGCTTCTTCCAATAACCATCTGAATGAACGCGTTGTTCCTCGCCGAGCAAAACACGATCTGTCCATTCGAGATCGGCATTTGAAACAACGATGTCGGCATTTATCACTTCTCCCGATGACAACTGAATACCTTTTGTTTGCTTGCCCTCGACCAAGATCCGTTTTGCTTCTGCGTTCGCGTGATACGTGACTCCGTACTTCTTGCCAATAGCAACGAGCGCTTTCGTGATTTCATAGATCCCACCTTTTGGATAAAAGACTCCTAGCTCCGTATCAATATGGGTCATCATGCTATAAATCGCCGGTGCGTTATACGGCGAATTACCCAAAAACACGAGCGGATATTGCAAAAGCTTCTGAACAGCCGCAGTCGAGAACCAACGCTTCACATACTTGTCCATGGTTTGAAATACCGAAAGCTTGGTACCTTCAATCATCAGTCGAGGCGTAAAAAAGTCTAACGGCGAATCAATATTGCCGTACAGAAAGTCTTTCTTTGAGACTTCGTATTGATATTTTGAACGCTCTAAATACTCATCGAGTTTTGCCGCAGAACCCGCCTCAAGTCCTTCGTAGATCTTTTTGTCTTCATCAACGATTGAACGAAGATCTACGGGTTTGATATTTTCATCTTTAAAATAGACGCGATACGACGGGTTGAGCTTAACTAAATCCAAATGATCCTCGATCTTTTCTCCAAGCAAGTCAAAGGCATGCTTAAAGATATCCGGCATTAAATACCACGAAGGCCCCATATCAAAACGAAAGCCGTCTTTTTCAAGCATGCTAGCTCGTCCGCCCAATTGCTCATTTTTTTCAAAAACCGTGACCTTAAGCCCAGCTTTTGCTAAATACGCTGCGGTCGCTAAACCGCCGAGTCCAGAGCCAATAATAACAACATGTTTAGGCATAAATCATTGAGAGCGGGATCGTTTTAACTTTTTCGACAAATGACGTACTCGCACGTTTTGTAAACACATCATAGTGATTTTGTTCAATTTTATCCAAAATAAACCGATAAAGATCACTCGCTAAACGCACAGGAAAACGTCCTTTGCTATTCAAAAGTTTAATCCCTTCATTTGCCTCTTCGTAGAGAGCGTTTGCGCGGGCAATTTGCCATTTCATCATCTCGACGAATGTCGGTGTCACAATACCATTTGCGATATCAGTGTCCGTTAGTCCAAAATGCACTAATTCATCTTGCGGTAGATAGATACGTCCACGATCGCGATAATCTTCGCCGATATCGCGCAAAAAGTTTGTGAGCTGCATAGCTTCGCCGAGCGCCGTTGCAGGCCCTCGTACTGCATCCGCGCTTGATGTCTTATCCCAGCCGATAATATGCGTCAGCATTAAGCCCACAACGGCTGCTGAACCAAACATATATCCGCGTAGCTCGTCATAATTTGCATATCGCGTCTTGCTTAAATCCTGTCTCATCGCCTCCAAAAAATCAGAAGCGTATTGAGCAGGGATCTGGTAACGGTCAAACACATCTTTTGCGGCCATCAACACAGGATGAGACGTTTCGGCGCCAGCTATAACAGCTTTCCAGTCAGCCTCCCATTTATCTAGGCTTTGTGAGGCATTCTCGAGCGATTCACGATCTACCATTTCATCAGGTAAACGAAAAAACGCATAAAGCGCGTTTACGGCATTGCGCTGCTCTTTATCAAAAAAACGTGTGGCAAAATAATAGCTTTTGCCATGCTTTTGCTGAATGCGCGCGCATTCTCTGTAGGCCTGATCTAACGTCATACTAACTGGTACGTGAACAGACTTTTTCGTAAAGCGCTAAAAAGCCTTGTTTCTGCTTCTCTGTAAACGTAGATCCTGTGATGGCTTTTTCTGCTTTTTTGAAATAGCCGTTCATCACTTTTGCCACATCTTCGAAGGCACCGCTTTCTTCAAATAATGCATGAACCACTTTTGCCTGTTTTTCATTCACGGTAGAACGCAAAATATTCTTCAACATCGTTTTTTGTTTTGCATTACCATGCTTCAAAATATGCTGCGTAAAGAGCGTGTGCTGTCCTTCACGCAAATCTGAAAATGGCTGCTTACCTAATGTCTTTACGGTGCCGGTTAAATCCAAAAGATCATCTTGAATCTGAAAAGCGATGCCGAGCGGTCTTCCAAATGATTCGGCAAAACCCGCAAACGCTTTTGGCGAGCCTGCTAGTGCCCAACCCATTCGCAATGGCTGAACAAAGGTGTAGCCAGCCGTTTTCATCGACGTCTTCGTGAGAACCTGCTTGTCGTCAACCGTGGTGCGCGTCATGCCGTCTACATCGAGCATTTGACCTAGCATCACCTCTTGATTCATCTCGGCATACACTCGTTGCAAGGCAAACAAAACGCGTTTATCAAGCTTTGGCTGGTCCATGAAACATTCATTTGCCCACACAAAGAGCATGTCACCAATCAAGATCGCGTGAGAGTTGCCGATATGTGCGATATCACCAATGCGTTTTTGTTTTTTAAAGGAGGTTTTTGCAAATACGTGTAAGGTAGGCAATCCGTGTCGGTCCGTACCCATATCCATGATATCGTCGTGCATCAACGCAAACGTATGAAACAATTCAATGCCAAGCAACACCCGCCAAACCGATGGCGTGAGCTTGCCGCCACAAGCCTCATACATAAGAGCCGCCATATATGGGCGGACGCGCTTACCGCCACCCAAAATAATGCGACGCGTATGCGCAAAAAGCTCGTTCAGCGTTTGATCATCCGCTTGTTTTTTGACGCTGCGGATTTTTTCATCCAAAAAACGTTCAAGCTTATCATCAAAAGTGGTTTTGAATTGGGAGAGGGTGATCATAGTGAGTGGCCGAGTTGTTCAAGCTTATCAGCGAATGCATTGCCGCCATCGGTCGTCATCACAGATTGATATTGAGCGACAAGCTTTTTTGCTTCAGCAGGTCTTTGCACAAGTGCAAGAACACAAGCATGCAACATCGAGGCAAAGCCCGGATCTCGTTGATCAAGAACAATCGCCGCATCAGCATCTGCAAAGGCTTTTGCATTTGCTTCTTGCTGAGTAGATGGGATCGGTACAATAACGCAAGGTTTTTGCATCGCCACGATCTCAGACAATGCTCCGAGCCCAGCACGTGTCACGATGACGTCGGCGGCAGCATAGGCGGCTAACATGCGCTCAGCGTCCAAAAATTCATACGATGACTCTGCCGCTTTTTTACCTTTGCCCGAAACGTGAATGACTTGCATCTCTTTAAACCACGTATCTTGCTTTGCGAGAAAAGCTTCATTGAGCGCTTGCGCCCCGGTACCGCCGCCAACGATAAGAACGATGGGCTTTACAGGATCAAGACCAAAAACCTGAGCCGCTGCTTCACGTGTTGGACGATCACTCGCAAAACGCACGGGCGTCGCAATGACCTGAACGGTATTCGAGCCAATAAACGGTGATGAGTCGTAGGCAAACGACGATGTAATCAAGCTCGCGAAAGGCGCTACGAGTCTATTCGTCAAGCCAGGTAACACATCAAGCTGATGCAAAACAACCGGGATCTTTAATCGCTTTGCTGCAACAGCAACAGGAAACGCGGTAAAACCACCTGCACCAATCACCATATCTGGGCGTTCTAGAATCAGAATACGTCTTGCCTCAATATAGGCGCGATAGATATCTTTTGGCCAGGTGAACCAACGTATAGACGGATATCTCGGGAGCTTTGCGACCGGGATCGCAAAAAATGGTACGTCTAGTGCTTGAATGACCGGCTTTTCAGGACCAGCCTCCGTCCCCAACCAACAAAACGCCGCATCAGCATGGCGTGCACGCAACGTTTGATACACCGCAATCAACGGTGTTACCGGACCCATGGTCCCCCCACCAACAAAGGCGTATTTCATAGACGTTTTCTTAACACATCGCTACCACGCGATGACGTTCTTGGCAGGGATGCTACCAGACCAATTGCCGCAAGCAAAACCGTCAATGACGTACCGCCATAGGAGATAAACGGTAATGTCACACCCGTCATTGGCATGAGGCCAAGCATCGAGAAGATATTAATGATGGTTTGAAGAGCGATCCAGATCCCAACGCCCGCGGCCAGATACTTCGCGAAACTATCAGTTGACTGTTTTGAGATTTGAAAACAACGCCAAACAACAACACCGATCGCGGCCAAGATTAAACTGCAAAAAATCAAACCCAACTCTTCAGCCATAACAGCAAAAATAGAGTCAGACTCAACAGCAGGAAGATAGAGATACTTTTGACGTGACTTGCCATACCCCACGCCAAACCAACCGCCAGAACCGATAGCGAGCATGGCCTGATTGATATGATACCCAATACCTTGAGGATCAAGTTCTGGATGCAAAAACGTCATAAAACGCGCAGCGCGATATTCAGACGTTTTGATCAATAAATAAACGAGGCCAATGCCTGAGCTCGCTAAAGCACCAAACCACCATAACGGCGCACCCGAGAGTAGATACATCATCCCGCACATACCGGCGATCACGACCATAGAGCCGGTATCAGGCTGCACGATCAATAACAGAACAATAGCACCGAGCGACCCCATAAAAGGTATCAACCCTTCATGAAGATCTTTCACTTGTTTGGATGTGCGCGAAGAAAGCCAGGCAGCGAAATAGAGCAGTAACCCGAACTTCACAAACTCGGACGGCTGAAACTGCACACCGGCAATATTCAACCAGCTCAATGAACCACCGACCCGCACGCCAAGTGGCGTATACACCGCCAAAAGCATAACCAAACTCCCAACGAACCCAAACCCAGCGAGACGTTTCCAGAGCTGATAATCGATCATCGAAAAAAGCAAAAACGCCACCATCCCAGGAAATAATCCCAAGAGGAGTTGGCGTTTTACCATGTACAAACTATCTTGCCATCGCTGAAAGGCGATCGGCCCTGTTGCTGACATCAAGATCGCCAAACCAACAATCACTAAAAACGCCGTCGCGCCGACGAGGATCGGATCAAGGGATCTTAAGCGGTCAAGTGGCGACGTGCGCATGAAATTAGGTTTTATCCAGCAAGCCAATCAAGATACCGAGACCGGCCATCACGAACGAAATCATCCAAAAACGCATTACGACACGGGGCTCGCTCCAACCAGAAGCTTCAAAATGATGGTGGATAGGTGCTACTTTAAAGACTTTTTTACCATTACGGAGTTTTTTGCTCGCGAGCTGAATAATAACCGACAAGCTCTCAACGACATACGGCAAACCAATGACGAGTAGTAGCAACGGCTGATTGGTCAGCAGGGCTATGACGCCCAGTGTCGTGCCCAGTGACATCGCTCCGGTATCCCCCATAAACACATCAGCTGGATTAATATTGTACCAGAGAAAGCCAAGCAATGCGCCACAAATCGCCCCACAAAGCGTAGCGAGATCATATCTACCCTGTGACCACGCAATAATCGAAAAAGCAGCAAATGATGAAAGCAAGATACCGCCAGCTAAGCCATCCAACCCATCGGTCACGTTTACCGAGTGCGACGTTGAAATGATAACGAGGATAAAGAATGGTACATACCACCACCCGATTTCAAATGTCCCAACAAAAGGGATATGAAAGTAATCCCAGCCTAGTTTTAGGAAAAACCACAATGCACCAATCACAGCGATCAAGCCATAAGAGAGAATACGCTCACGTTCACGCAAGCCGCCGCCTTTTGAGCCGATGCGCAAAATATTGAGATAATCATCAACCAAACCGATAAGAGCGGCGCCAAACATGAGTCCGAGCGGCAACCAGGTCTGACCACGTGATAAAAAGTTCGCTCGACACGCCAAGGATCCTTCACCGAACAATGCACAGGCGCCAGCGAGTCCAAGCACCAAAACCAAAACCGTCGCCCAGATCACGATACCGCCCATTGTTGGCGTACCTGATTTTGCCTGATGCATCGAAGACATGATTGGCGCGCTATCTGCCGTGCGTATCGATTTGCCCATCTTGTATTTGCGCAATACGCGAATCAATAACGGCATGCTAAGCACGGAGATAGCAAAGGCTCCGCCGGTGACGGCGAGCGTGCGTGCAAGCAAGAATGGATCGATGGTCATACGATGGCTAGATATTGAGAATAGACAGATAAAAAAAGTAACTCATCCAAGGCACAGCCCATGTCAATGCTAATGCGGCACTTGCATTAGCCAATACGGCATCAGTGCGATAGAGACCAAAAGCGACAAGACAATCGATTACCGTCAACAAAAGCCAGAGACCCGGCAAGTAAAAGATCCATGGCCAATCACGCACTTCATCAATCCCAAAGTAGACATTGTAGTGAAACGCAAAAGCACTATTGCGCACCGCCTCTGGCAAAACAGCCGCGATAAATAAGGCGCTCGTACCAACGCATAATACCACTGAAGTGATGGTCGCCCAACGGATAAAGGGCTTACCCCAAGCGAGCTTTGCAGATAGCAACCAGGCGCTCCAATTCATACCGCTATTCTACGCGTCACTCGACGGCTTTTCAATAGATTCTTGTGGAGGTGCGAGCACCACTTCGCGCACTTCTGGCAACATCTCGTAGAGAACCTCTTCGACCCCTGCTTTGAAGGTAAAGTCTGCCATCGAGCAGCCGACGCAGTTACCCTGAAAACGCACTTCTACGCGACCTGTGACAGGATCGGCGCTCACAAGCTCAACGCTCCCATTGTGAAAAGCCAATCCTTGGCGAACGACTTCAAGGACACCTTCGACCTCTTCTGTGAACTGTTCTTGGCTTTTTGTCATAGTTTTAGCCATTTTTACCCAATTTGGCTTTCTTGACAAGTTATTGGGATTTGGGTAACCTTCTGCCCATCATCATTAATTATTAGCACCCTTTATGGCATCCAAAAAGGCCGGTGGTTCTACCCAAAACCTGCGAGATTCTCAAGGTCAGCGTCTCGGCGTTAAGCGCTATGCAGGTGAATACGTAAAATCAGGCAACATCATCGTCCGCCAACGCGGCACAGCTATCCGCGCGGGTCTCAATGTCATGAAAGGCAGTGACGACACGCTCTTCGCGGTAGCACCTGGTATCGTTTCATTCTCCGACAAACGCGTACGCCGCTTTACAGGCAAGTTCAAATTGGCAAAGTACGCCAACGTCACTCCATCTGAAGTTGCTCCAAAAGCACCTACGGTCAGAAAGGCCGCTCCTAAAAAAGCACGCCGCACGTCAGCAAAAAAAGCGTAATCGCTTTAACATGAAAAAGACCCTGTACCAGATCGGTACGGGGTCTTTTCTTTTGTTCAGTTGTGGCGTGCGTCAAACGGGGCTTGAGAGCGCCGGCATGAATCGCAGCACCTTATTATGCTCAAAATAGTACTGAAGAACCTCGAGCTGGTGGCCCAAGAACAAGCGCTGCTTGCTCGGGTCTTGGATATAGTGCTCGACAACATCTCGAGTCAGTATACAGAGGGTGCCTTCATTAAAACCCATGCGCTCCAGCTCAGCGAACCAGTCCATGAACATCGTGCCTGGCACGACGGCAAAGTAGACATGAAGGCCATACATGTACGGCTCCCCTGTGCCGCCATTTGATTGCAGGGTAAAGCTTGTTGGTTCTTGCCCTTTTACAAATCGCAGCACTTCGCGCGCAATCTCTTGATTACGCCATTCTTCGAGTAGCTCTCGTTCGAGTGTGGCGAAGGGGCCATCGTCCGCAGGCTCCATGCGACCGCCCCAGAGCTGCAGCCGCCCTCGGCAGCGCGGGTCTGGGTGGCGATCATCATTGACCTGAAACATGAATGCACCTGAATCGCTTGTCGTGATAACGATCCCAGCGCCTTGGTGATCTAGGGTAAAATCCGGTGACACGTCGCACACCTTTCTGAAGAGAACAAATCCCCGCCATGCGAGGGACGGGGATTCTAACCAACATTTTGCACGTGGTCAATATGGCATCATTTACCAAAACGACGCGATCTTTCTGCAAAATCTGCAAAGGCGGCATCGATATCACGCTCTTCTAAATCAGGCCAAAACTTTTTTATCCACATAAGTTCACTATACGCTGCCTGCCACAATAAAAATCCGCTAAGACGCTCTTCGCCCGATGTACGAATAATGAGATCGGGGTTTGGCATATTGGACCAGTAGAGATGTGATGCAACCGTATCTTCGGTAATCTCTTCTACTGCTGCGCCAGATGTAACAATGGCTTTGACGGCATCCGTAATCTCTTGTCTGCCGCCATAGTTCAAACAAATGCAAAACGTAAAATCTTGAAAATGCTCGGTCTGTTTTTCAGCACTATCAATGAGGTTAAGAAT
>CALMET010000096.1 GCA_937863195.1 uncultured bacterium | reverse complement strand
ATCAACGCGCTTGAAGCATTAAGGTTGGTGGTGGTGACTCCGCCAAAGAAGGTGACGGCAACCGAGGTGGTGGCACCGCGACCTGTGACGGTGGCGAGAGTATCTGCTTCAGCGCCGGCTGGTGGACAATTGGTGCCGTCACTCGTACAGACCTCAAAACCGTTTACGATCACCTGAGTCGATGAGATAAAACTCGCAAAGAGATTTGTCGAAGTTGTATTCACGCCCGTAGCATTCGTCCAGGTCAAGCTCGACAATGTTGACGGTGAGAGCACCGAGAGACTCGTGAACGTGGCATTTGTCGCAACGAGGCTGGTACCAGTTGCATCTGTAAACAAGAGACTTGTGATACCGCCATTCGTCGCCGTTAAGTTTGTCGCAAAGAGATTAGTGGACGTTGTATTGGTACCCGTGGCATTTGTCCAAACGATAGAGGCCGAGGTGGCATTCTCAATAATGACATCGCCAAAGTTACCGTTCCAACGCAAAGCCGGAGTGCCGATGCTATAGAGCAAGTCTGACGTTGGCGTCAGATCAGATGAGACCGTCGTAACAGAAAGCTCACCCAGGACGGCAAAATTTGCCGTAGATGTGCCGCCACCAAACTCAATGGCATTTGTTGTAACGGCGCCTTCGTCAGTCACGTCTTGAAAGGTTGATGTACCCGCTGAACCAAGCGCTTTCCATTGCGCGACGGTATCGTCGTAATAATTCAACGTACCACTTGCAGAATTATAGTAAATCCGACCACCCGTACCCGTGGGCTCAGCAGCAAAACTATTTACTCCCCCCGCCGTATAGGCATAAGGGACACTGTTTAACGTCACGCGCGGCGACATCTCACCATCACCATTCACCTCAATAGACAAGAAAAGATCCTGATTAAAATCTAGCGATGAAGGAAACGGCATTACCGAACCAAGATTGGCACTAAAAAACCCTTCATCAACGGCTAGCAACTGTGACTCCGTCCAAAGTGCTACGCCACCCGTGGTTGAAGCATAAACGCTGAACGAGATCGTCTCATTGCCAGAAATATTCGTACCCGATGAATCCTGCAATCGACCATGAAAACCGATCGTCGATGGCATTGCAGCAGACGCAACTTGAGGCGATACGAGCGTTGGGATGGTAAAAAAACTAAAAACAACTTGTAAAAACGACAAAATGCCCGCTAAAAATTTGCGGATGCGTACAGGAAAAAGACCAGCCGTTCTCATGCTTAAAGAAGCGCCTACTTAGGCGCTTCTATTATACCAAATTTTTCACTGTTACTAAAGCTATTTCTTTCTTGTTCTGTGGATACGCTTCTTCTCTGGTTCTTTTTCTTCTTTGCGACGGCGCATAAGCAACATTCCAACAAAGAAACCCGTTAACATGACTAAAAACATCCCTACCAAGAGCACCCAAGTCAATGAAGATTTCTCGGCAACGCTATAATCAGAACCTAAAACAAGTTTTATTGAGGACTTCGTACGATTATCCGCCAAATCAATAGCCTCAACCGTGTAGTTCTTCTCCCCTACCTGCCCAGTAATCTCAAAATACGGGTTCGTGGTCGTCGCCATCAAGGTATCACCTTCAAAAACGCGATATTCTCTAATACCCGAAGTATCATCGAGTGCGGCAAATCTCAAATAATTTGGGATGGTCGCATCAATGTTTTGGTAGTCTGAGGTAAGGGCAAACGTTTTTGGCGCTGTAGCATCGATCTGAAGCCGATAATCCTGCCTCAAACGACGTCCATCAACATATGTCACAAGAACATGGGCATACCATACACCATCTTTTGGTGCAGTAAACGTTTTTGTGCCGCTATTACTGACTTTTTCTGTTACTGAACCTTCTGGTTGGTCATTGAACGCTATAAAAACTGAAGCGATACCATTACCCTCAGCACTCCACTGCAATGTTACCTCACTATCACGATACCAAGCGTTTTGATTTGGGTGGGATGAACTTTTCACAACGAGCGTCGAACTCGTGCTTGATGGTTGAACGCGTACTTCCTCGGTTGCTTTTGGATCTACGATACGAATTTGTGCGCTCGCGAGACCTGCTAACTGATTTTCGCCAGAAGATAAAACCAATGAGCCGCTATTTAACTGAATGGTTGCGACACCTTTTTCAAGCGCTTTAAAGGTGAAAGCACCGGCACCAACCGAACCATCCATTGCCCCCGCAATCGTAAATGCCCCATAAGAAAATGTCCCATTTGCCTGATTAAACGCTGTTGAGGGTGATTTGCTATCAAGCTGACCACTGGGTGACATGGTCGATAAAGACAAAAGAGCAGGCGTATATTGACCAATTAAGCGCACGGTATCAATCGCCTTTGCATCCAATACCGTATATCTGACCTGAAAGGTCTGCCCAACTACGACTTCAGCAGGGGCTTGTATGCTAACGGTCGCCGCTTTGGCGCTCATCGCAAAAAAACCAACCGATAGTAACGGGATGATACTCGCCAAAATACGTAAAAGTGCGTGCTTCATAGGTGGTGGTTAAAAACGTCGGTTCCAATGACTTGCGAGGAGTGAGAGATCGAGATCATCTACCAAACCATCTTCATTAAAGTCAGCCTCAGGGACAGACCTGCCCCAAGCTCGTGAAAAAAGCGATAGATCAATATCATCAACATACTGGCTATCGTTTACATCCCCCACCAATCGTCGGCGCATAACCGCCGGCAGCTTCCCAGATCCGGGCCGATTGGCGTTGATAATTCTCCAAAGCCAAAACATCAATTTCTAAAGCTTCGCGGATTTTTTCAGGCGGACTGCCATCCGCCAGCAATTGCAACC
>CALMET010000095.1 GCA_937863195.1 uncultured bacterium | reverse complement strand
CTTTACTCGGAGGTGAAGCGGTTCGCCTTCGTCATCGTTGGTCGGCTGTTGCGTCAGCGATGGTTGATACGTTGAAAAGCGCTTAAACAAGAATCGGTGCGACGCACGCGTTCCATGCCACGTCCACGCGCAAAAAAAACCGAAGTCCCGATGTGGAAGATGATGAATCTTCGCCAACAACTCGAGTCCCAGCTCGAGAGCGTTGTTTTTGTGGATCCCTCGAATCCTCCTGCGTCGTCGCTCGGGATGACAATAGAGAGACATGAAGTGACAGTGATCGCGAATCCAAGAAAAAATGAAACCATCGCGGTACAAGATCCATTCATTACACGCGATCGCGAATTACTTGAATCGATTTTTGAAGATGATCGCCCTTCTTTGGTTGAGATTAAACGCCAAGCACATGAACCTAGCGAACATGTACTGACATTAAAGCGCATGGCGCAGCGCATCCAAAAACAATCCATCGACGATGCCTGGAAATTTGCACCATCTTGGCAGGCTCCTGTTGAATCCGCGGCGAGCATGGGCGCGATTGAAGGACTGACGGCGCTTCAGGTCCCGCTTATTCGTGAAGAATGGCTGATTGATCAGTATACACCGTATGATGCTGAGGATGCTTTTGAATCGCAAAACAGCTTTTCAAGCCGCATGCGCTTGCCGTTGGTCAAGATGATTTCGCTGACGCCGGTCATCATCCCGGAGCCTTTGGCACCAGAGATGATCGAAGAAGAGGTGATCGTGCATCATTCGCGATTTGCGCGTTTGCGTGAGCGTTTGAGCGATGTCTTTAGCGGTCTAAAAGGCCGAGCGCGCGAAGTTGCTACCGATATTCATCTTGCTGAAGCTGATCTTATTACTGAGGCCGAAGAAGCCTGGGACGTACCTGTTGTCGTGCCTCGGATTTCGTATATCCGCGTGGTGGGGAGCTTTATGGTGTTTGCCTTGCTTTTGTCTTTGCCTGCCGGTGCCGTATCGCTTGCCCGATCAGTACGCTCTTCGTGGACGTCGATCGAATCTCAAGGTCGTTCAACGCTTGCACGTGCTGAACTCGCATTAGCCACAAGTCCAGAAAAAGCCAGCGAACAGTGGCAGGCTACGGCTCAAGGCTTTGCAGACTCTGATCAAGCACTCAATGATGTGAATGTGTTAGCGGTGGCGCTTTCAAAAATTTTGCCACAAACGCGCAACGCTTATGCATCGGCGCGTGCGTTGCTTGATGCAGGTGAGCAGGCTTCTCAAGC
The DNA here is from genome assembly GCA_937863195.1 of uncultured bacterium. The sequence continues at coordinate 8,954 of CALMET010000095.1, read as the reverse complement.
AGCGGCGCTTTTTTCAAAAGGGGCTGATGCGGCGCTCTCGGGTGAATCGCGCTTTTCGACGGATCGGTTGAATGTGTTTACGACCTATCTTGATCAAGTTGAAGAACGTATCGCGAAAGCCAATGAAGCGATGTCTCAGGTCGATGAGAGTGTTATCCCTAATGAACAGCGCTCGCGTGTGACGGATTTAAAGAGTCGTTTATTGCAGGCATCAAAAGCCCTGCAAGAGGTGCGCCAGTTTAGCCAAATCATGCCGTCGATTCTTGGCGAAGACCATCATCGTCGTTATTTAGTTGTCTTTCAAAACTCCTCCGAGCTTCGTCCAACAGGCGGATTCATGGGTTCGATGGCCGAAGTCGTGGTTGATCGTGGTGAATTAAGACAAGTGCATGTGATGGGCGGTGGTCCTTATGATTTGCAGGGTCAGCTCAAAACACGTGTTAAAGCACCTGAGCCGATTTCATTGATTTCAGCACGTTGGGAGTTTCAAGATGCAAATTGGTACCCAGATTTTGCGGCTTCTGCAGAAAATATCCGCCGCTTTTGGAGTGACTCCGGCCAGCCGACACTTGATGGTGTGATCGCGGTGAACGTTGAGGTGATGGAGGGTTTGCTTGAAGATATTGGTCCGATTGAAATGCCCGAATACGGCAAAGTCTTTACCGCCGAGAGTTTTAGACAAGAATTGCAAAGCGCCGTCGAAGTCGAATACGACAAAACCGAGAACAAACCAAAAAAGATTATCGGTGATCTCTTTCCGCTTGTGATGGAGCGTGTGCTTGAGGCGGATAATGAACTCAAGCCAAAATTACTTAAGCGCCTTACCGCTTCATTGACCAATAAAGACGTGCAAATCTACATGGTACGTGAAAAAGAGCAGTCCGTATTTTCACGCTATGGTTGGACGGGTGAATTGAAGCCGGTTATCGGCGACACGATGGCTGTTATCGGTACGAATATTGCTGGTCAAAAATCAGACGCGGCGATTCGTGAAAAAGTCCACCATGATATTCGTATTTCAAACGATGGTAGCATTACCGATACCGTGACCTTGGTCCGCGAACATACGGCTGATAAAGGGGCGATTTTTACCGGTGTAAACAATGTGCAGTTTGTTCGTTTTTATGCCCCCGAAGGTTCGGTATTGATGGGTGCTAATGGGTTTAAAGCACCGTCATCGACCCTCTTTGAACAGCCGCTGCCACAAGATGGTACCGATGCCTTGCTCGCTTCGATCGAAAAGAAGCAGCGCATTACTTCAGAGGGTCTTGTTGCCACGGATGAATTTGGCCGCACCTCATTTGGCGGCTGGATACAATTAAAGCCGGGTGAAACGGCGACGACCACCGTCTCATATAAATTGCCCGTTAACGCTTTTGAACTCGCCAAACGCTGGTATCCGAGCGCTTCTGAATCGCATCGTGCCGCCTATGTGCTAAACTCAACGAGTCAATCAGGTTCGCGTCGCACGTTAACGCAGAGCATCACCGTACCAGAAGGTTGGACTCAGCTCTGGTCAAATGCCGACCTCGCCTCATCGAACAAATGGAACACCGACCAACTGAACGCCATCTTATTTGAAACTCCATGAGTGCATCACAACCAAAACAGCAGCCACACAAAGAAAAACGCGAACGCACCACGGCAAAACCCTGGAAGCGAGCGTTTTTTCGCTTCGATACCGAAACGGCTGAGATAAAATCTCAAGAAGAAGAAATGGAGAAGGGCCTCGAAAAAATCTATGCCGAGAGTTCTGATCTTAAAGAGATGCAACGCGACAGTTCTTGGTGGTGGGTTAAATGGTTTGTTGGTATCAGCATTGGCTTATTGTTCTTGTCTGGTATCGCTTGGTGGGGCTTAGCTGTGCTACAGCCACATGCAAAACAAGAACTTTCAGCATTGCAGGTTGAGGTGAGTGGCCCAGAACAGGTAGTGATCGGCCAAGAAACCGAATACGTCATTAAATGGAAGAACGCATCGTTTCAAACGATACAAGACGTCGACTTGCGTCTTGGTATCCCTCCAGTATTGCAGGTCACCTATATGGATCCTTGGCCTATCGACCGTGACGCCATGTCATGGAAGTTGGGTATGATTGGTCCAGGCAATGAAGGCAAGATTGTCTTGCGTGGCATCCCTTTTGGCAATATTGGTGATGTAACGGCATTACAGGCCGTTCTTACCGCACCAGACCAAGGTGCAACCGATATTAAAGATGCCCTCTCGACCAAGGCGATTACCATGTCCAGCTCAATTTTGGCGGGAGCATGGAATCTACCTCCGCGCGTAGTAGCGGGTGACGATGTGGCGGTTGAGCTTGTACTCGTCCATCAAGGTGATAAGCCATTAGGGAAGTTTGATGTCACTATTGAATATCCAGAGTCTTTTTCGTTAAAGTCCGCGACAACGACAACGAATACATCTACAAGAGAACAAGTGACATCTTTTGATTCATTGGGCGCCGGGGCTACGGCGACCGTGCGCGTTGTCGGGACATTTGTTGCCGGTGCATCAGGTGATCAAAAATTCTCTGCCAAGATCCATCAAAAACAAGAAGACAAGCTGATTTTGATTTATACCGCCTCGTCCTCAATGCCAGTATTGGCGAGTGATTTGTCTTTGCAAGTTGTCGCGAATGGTTCGACGTCAGATCGCACGATATCTCCCGGTGATCCAGTGCGTGTGACCTTGGCGTATTCGAATACGAGTCCTGATACGCTCACCGACATTTCGTTAAAGCTCGCTTTTGAATCGGTTAAAGATGGACGCTCGGCAACGGGTACGTCATTTTTGCAATGGTCAGGTTTGGATGATGAACATAAGGGCACAACGTCGACAAAATCACGCATTCAAACTCTTACCTTTGATAAAACATCTATCCCAGCGCTGGCGGCATTAAAACCGGGTGATCGAGGCACTATTGATATCACCTTGCCAACCGTAGCGGTTGCCACCACGACAAAAGATGCTCAAATCAATATCGTCGCTACCGGCAATATCAAGCAAGCCGGTGAAAAAGCGGTTGCCCGCTCGGTTTCTACCCAGCCTATCGGCCTGCGTTATCGCTCGGACGCCGTCTTTGTTGCCACCGCTCGTTACTTTACTGAAGAAGGGGCGCCTATTGGTTCGGGTCCATTGCCACCGGTGGTTGGTCAATCGACGTCGTATCGTCTCTATTGGGCCATCGATAAAAAGCTTCATGCACTTGAAAATCTAACGGTCACGACCACCTTGCCTGAGTCTGTGGTATTTGTCGGAGCAAAAGAAGTAGGTGCTGGTACGCTCTCATTTACGACCTCGACAAGAGAATTGCGTTGGACATTGAACCGGATGCCCGAAGATGTGCGCACTGCCGAAGTCTCTTTTGAGGTGAAATTAACGCCAAACCCACTCGATAGCGGACGCTTTGCCTCGCTCACCAGCAATATGCTGTTTGCCGCATCTGATAGCTTGTTAAACGAACCTATAACTCAGACGCTATCAGCATTGACCACCGATCTTGAAGACGACGAAGGCGCTAAAGGTAAAGGCGTCGTAAAGAAGTAAGAAAGTGGTGGATAAGTCGCCCGAAGAAGTGGATAAACTGTGGTATACTGCTAGATAACTATGCACCCTCCAAGACGGCGTCCAGGCGCAGTCCATATTTCAACCCCATCATTCTCTGTAAATGCGCGTACCAACGTCTATCGTAAGATTGCCTACGTTTTTCTCGCATTAACCGTGGTGATTATTACCTTGGTCTTGTGGTTGACCTCGGTAAGGGCTGATGTGGTTGTTCGTGTCAAAAAAGAAAGCCTCAGAATGGACGGCGTTGTTGAAGTTTCTAAAACGCCTCGCGCGGGCCAGATCCCAGGCCGTGTATTGCAGGGTGTCTTTGATCGTACCCAAGAGTTTCAGGTCATGGGTGACAGTGGCGAAGATGTAGCCGTCCCAACCACACCAACCACGACTCCGGTACAGCCAGTAACTCCTCCGCCCGTTGTGAATCAAGAGGTGATTGCCCGCGGCAAGGTAAAAATCTTCAATAAGTATTCAAAAGACCAGCCTCTCGTGAAGACGACACGTTTATTAACGGCGGACGGCAAGCTCTACCGCATTGATAAAACCATCACCGTACCATCAGGTGGATCTGTCACCGTAGACGTCTATGCCGATAAGCCTGGCGCAGACTTCGCCATCGGCCCATCAAACTTCACTATCCCTGGTCTCTATATTGACTTGCAAAAGCATATTTATGGCGTTTCAGAAGTCGCCTTTACTGCCGTCCCGCGTGGTACGGTTGAATCTGCTCAAGCAGCTCCTGCAATACCTACGACGCCTATCGTAGCTACGGGCAAAGGCAAGCCAGTAACCTTTGCGGATATCGATCGTGCCGAAAAGCAACTGATTGAAGCTGTCTTAAAAAAGGCGACCGATGCACTCACCGCCGACATCGCGAATCGCGAAGCGTTGCAGCCAATCGTTGTCTACAATGTCATCGAAAAGAAAAGCAATGTCACGATCGGCCAGCTCACCGAGTCCTTTCTTACTTCGGTAAAGCTTGATGTTACTATCATCTACTATACCCAAGAAGACATGCAGTCGCTCATTCGTTCGCGTATGAAAGAGCGTGTCCCTCAAGGTCGCGAGTTCGTTCCTGCCGATATGGGGAGCACGACCTATGCGCTTGAGAGCTCAGATCCAAGCTCAGAGACAGCGACCATTCGTGTTAGTGCTGATGCGCAGTATCGCTTGAGTCCTCAAAGTCCGTTACTGCAATCGTCGGTCATCACAGGCAAATCCAAATCAGAAGCAGAAGCGCTCTTAAAAGCCGTAGACGGTGTCGAATCCGTTACGATCGACATCAAGCCTCAATGGCTCGATACCATCCCAACCCTTAAAGACCGTATTAATCTCACGGTTGAGTAGCAATAAAACCAGGCGTCTATCGCCTGGTTTTATGATTGACAATGGCTCAAAGTTGTGGCCAAATACTCGCCTTCGCCAAAAAAAAGGCGAATGAACATTTGGAGGAAACCGTGGAGCAAGCGTTTTTACAATCGGGTATCCGTCTGGCCTATCGTCCTCAGATACCTAGTATCCCAGAGATCAAAGACGTGTTGTATCTCTTGCGCTATTCGTGGTCGCCGTCACCGCATTTTGAGCGTGTGACGCAATGGCCAGAGTATGCGCGTAATACGCATCTCGTGGCGGCAGCAGTGGCTCAAGAGCTATTGCACTGCAAGGGATGTCACGGTGATGTCGCCATGGCGCGGTCAACCATCGCGCGAGCCATCGTCGCACTCACCGCAGAAGAAGATCGTTGCTTGTTGTGCCTTCCTATGGTCGAGGCATTGGAGCTCGCGACGGGCGAATCGCTTATGCTTAATGGCGTTACCGATGAACAACGCCGAGAGCGCTGCACCTGCAGAGCGTGTAACCGCATGTTCGAGCGCAAAGAAAATGGCTCTCGAGTCGAAACCCAGTCTGACTGTTGCCTCGATTACTGATCGCGCAACAGGTGTGTACCGCCCCGGCTCTCTGCCGGGGTATTTTATTGACGGCCAGGGGCATTTTTGGCATGCTGTCTCTATCTCCGACTTCACCAACCGGCGCCGAAAATTCAAGAAATGAAGTGTCCCGACATACGTCGGGGAACTCAGGTGGAACCCCCCATCCCCATGGGGCCTGAGCGAAACACTTTGTGCGCTTTTTTTATTTCTTATGTCCTCCCAATCCTACCCAATTGAAACTCGCCGCCACAGCGCGGCTCATGTCATGGCTGCCGCCCTCAAACGCCTCTTTCCTGAAGCGAAGCTTGGGGTTGGCCCGGCGATTGAGCATGGTTTTTACTATGACGTTGATGCCGGTCGCCCTATTACCGACGAAGATTTGAAGGTGATTGAAAAAGAGATGCGCCGCATCACTAATGAGAAGCCGGCCTTCACTCGTGAAGAAATCACGCTCGACGAAGGTATTAAACTTTTCACCGAGCTCGGCCAAACGTTCAAGGTTGAATTGCTCAACGATTTAAAAACGAAGGGCACAACAAAAGTCAACGTTGAAGAAGCCCAAGACATTGATCCGCAAAATATCGGCTCGATTACCGTGTATCGCACGGGTGACTTTGTGGATCTTTGCCGTGGGCCTCATGTCACAACGGCAAATGAAATTGGTGTTTTCAAATTGAATAAAGTCGCTGGTGCGTATTGGCGCGGCAAGGCCGAGAACCCGCAAATGACGCGTATTTACGGTCTTTGCTTTGCAACCGAGCAAGAGTTAAAGGACTACGAATTCATGATGGCCGAAGCTGAAAAACGCGACCATCGTAAAGTCGGCAAAGAGCTTGGTTTGTTTATCTTCTCTGATCTCGTTGGTCCTGGTTTGCCATTGTGGACGCCTCGCGGCACCATCATGCGCGAATTACTCAATGACTTCGTGTGGAGTTTGCGTAAGCCTCATGGCTTTCAGCGCGTGACCATCCCACACATTACGAAAAAAGATTTGTACGAGACTTCAGGCCACTGGGCGAAGTATGCAGACGATCTCTTCAAAATTCATACGCGCGACGAGCATGTCTTTGCGATGAAGCCGATGAACTGCCCTCATCACGCGCAGATTTATGCGAGCGAACAACGCTCATACCGCGAATTGCCCGTACGCTATGCTGAAACGACCATGGTGTATCGTGACGAGCAATCGGGCGAACTTTCTGGCTTATCTCGTGTGCTCTCGATTACGCAAGACGATGCTCATGTCTTTTGCCGCGTTTCACAAGTAGGGGATGAGGCCGAAAAAATCTGGGACGTCATTCAGAAATTCTACAATACCTTTGGCTTTGATTTGAAGCCTCGTCTCTCTCGCCGTGATCCAGAGAATCCGCAAAAATATCTTGGCAGTGCTGAAGATTGGGATAAGGCCGAAGCCTCCCTTCAAGCTATTCTCGAAGAGAAAGGTCTCGAATGGACGGACGGCGTGGGCGAAGCGGCCTTCTATGGTCCAAAAATCGACTTCATGGCCAAAGATTCGATTGGCCGTCCTCACCAAGTCGCTACGATTCAGCTCGACTTCAATCAACCAAAAAACTTTGGCTTGAATTGTGTGAATGAAGCAGGTGAAAAAGAAGGTGTCCTCATGATTCACTGTGCGATCATGGGTTCGATTGAGCGCTTCATGAGTGTCTTGATCGAGCACTATGCCGGATCGTTTCCGCTTTGGCTTGCGCCGACGCAGATCGCGATTTTGCCGGTGGCAGACCGACACGCGGACTTCGCACATACACTTGCAAAAGAGCTTGAAGCTGAAGGATTTCGTGTGACCGTTGATGATTCAACCGAATCTGTTGGCAAAAAAATCCGTAATGCTGAAAAGATGAAATATCCACGTATGCTCGTAGTGGGCGATAAAGAAGTTGAAGGCGGCGATCTCACGGTACGTATTCGCGGTCAGCAAGATCAAGTAGCTATGAGTAAAAAAGACTTCATCGCAAACGCGACTGAAGAAAACGATAAGCGTCTCGCATAGCAAAAAGAACAGAATGAAAATCGGCCCACCAGGAGTACTGGTGGGCCGTTCTGTCTGGTCACAAGCGCTTGCCGCCCATGATAACGCTGAGCTTTGGACCTGGTCTTGGCGAGCGTGGGCTCGTCGGCGCAGAGTCATCGTGCAAGATCTTCATGCAGTGATCATGCATGGTTCTCGAATGGATTTTGGCTTGGGCATAAAGCTCTTTTCTTTTCGCGACATTCTTCGCGCCTTGAATCGGCTTTTCGATGATCATGCGCGTTGGTCGATGGTGATAGGCGAGATGCACGAGGGCATCTTCGTAAATCCTCAGACCAATCTGCAGAGCGGCCCAACTTTTTAAGCTTGGACGATGCCGCTCTGATTGATACAACAGATCATTATAGTGCCGGGAGGCCGCGCCTACAGGCAAGGACTCAGTGACCCTGGTGAAATGGGCGGTGAGATACATGAAACGCATCTCTTCGGTGAGATAGCGATAATGTTTGTCCATCCACGCATCGTCCATGGACTTGATGGCCGCCATCCACAGAACGAACTCTCGATCGGCTTGGGCATTCTCATGCCGCGAAAACTGATCTGAAGACGTATTGCTCACGATCATTCGCCACGCGGCAAATACGGATTCGACCGCAGCGGTCGCGAGATGTGCGTCGTCGTGAGCCTCGACGAGATAGAGCGTCGATTGCGAACAGGGACCGCAGAGATTGGATGTCGCTGCATCGTGGCCAAAATGGCGATCGAATTGTTCAGCGGTATTCATCCAGTTAGCGTAGACCGGTTTGGTTTTAATCATCCTACCTCCGAGAAGAAAGAGCTGTTATGGATTATCAATACCTGGCATCTCTGTCAATTGAAACGCCCCCTCTATTGCTAGAGAGGGCGCAGGTTCACTTGCCGCCGCGTATCAGTTGCAGGACAGGTGTCCGTTTTGCAACCGGCCGCGGAGAGCTAGTTTCAGTCTCATCTTCGAGTGAATCGAATAAGCGCCTCCATCGCTGGTAAGAGTCGATGGCTTGTTCGATGGCGAGCTGCTCGCGTTTACGGAGCTCCTTGCCACCTTCGGCACCTACTTCACGTTCGATCTCGCGGCGTGTTGTTGGGTGATGCCAAGCGACATGTACAACCGTTGCCTCAAAGAGGCGAGTGATCAGGTACATCGCGCCCCACCGTGGGTCAGATTCAGTAACGAGATCACGTGCTTCAATGAGCTCTCTGTGACTGGCATTGAGCGCCTTGCCGTCGAGATCGAAGATCTCGGTCGTAAAGGCTTTATCGAGAAGCTTGTTCCAGAGCTCGTCGGTGAGGTACCCACGTAGGTCGGGGTACTTGCCACCGAAATCGGGCTTCCAGAGCTCGAATCGTCGATCTAACGCCATCGTTGTGTGGGGCAGAAAGTAATTGACTTTTGTACCCCGTCGAACCAGGTCCATCGCATGAAAGAAGGCTTC
>CALMET010000094.1 GCA_937863195.1 uncultured bacterium | reverse complement strand
TTTCTTCAGGCGGTCCTGAAGGGCGGCGGCATCCCTCTGTAATTCGCGCTTGAGTTGCTCAAGCGGTTGTCCCTGGAATTCGCGCTCCGCAAAAAATGCGAGAGCATCGAAGGTCGTCGTCTCGTCCGGCGCCAGAGAGGCCGGAGGACGGATTCCCGTCACGATATCGGACGGAGTTTCTTGACGCATCTGAGTATAGGCTGTCCCAAGTGCCATGTAAAGCTTTGACAAGTCAGGTCGCCCAAAAACCGGCTCCTGCCAGCCGCATTCTTGCAATATATTCTTAGGATCTTCTTTAAAATACAAGCACATCGCCAAAATACGCTCTTCTTGGGCCTCATTCCAGACGCGATCTGGGTCAGCTGGTTCGATACGAGCCTCGGTAGGCGCCTCTTCACGGGGCGTGACGGGGCCATACGTCTTCACCTTGCCGAGCTTCTGTAAAACCTCCTCAAGGGCACCCAGGCTCGTATCCAGGTCCTTGGCCAAACGGCGCATCCAATGATCGCGCTCGACGGCATCAGCGATGCGGCCGATCTCAGGCAAAATCATCTTCACGATCTCTTTTTTGCCTTCTGGTGTGGACGGTGATCCGGCCTTAAAGCCCATGCGATAGACCCACTCCATGATGGGAATGGCATTCTTAATCGCATCCCTCCACAATTGCGGATCTTTACGCACCGCCTCATCAGGATCTTTACCCGCTTCTGGCGGCAACTGAATCACGCGAATGGAGAAATCCTGAGAGCGCGCCAAATCCAAACCGCGCAACGTCGCCGCAACACCAGCTGAGTCTTGATCAAAAGCGATCGCGATATTCGTGGTAAAACGCTTAATCAAAAACAATTGCTCACCCGTTAACGCCGTACCGCTCGAAGCGACAACATTTTGCACGTTAAATTGGTGCGAACCAACCACATCCATATTACCTTCAACGATAACCGCCATGTCCTCTTGGCGAATGGCGCCTTTGGCCTTATCCAAACCATAAAGCACCGCGGATTTCTTATAAGCTGGCGTTTCTGGCGTATTTACGTACTTTGGTTGGTCTTTGGCATCGGTGAGAATACGCGCCGTAAAACCAATCACATGGCCCTGCACGTCCCAAATAGGAAACATGAGACGACCGCGAAAACGATCATAGACGCCGCTCCCCTTCTCGCGCTTATTCGCGAGGCCGGCCTGAATCAATTCGGTATCGGTCACATTCTTTGTTTTTGCGTAGTCTGCAAACGAGGACCATTCATCTGGCGCATAACCAAGAGAAAACAAATCTGCCGTTAGCGTGTCGACGCCGCGCTTCGTGACATAGGCACGCGCGATCTCAGCGCTTTGCGCCGTCTCGAGTGTCGAACGATAGAAGCGACGTGCCAAATCATTAATTTCAAAAAGTCTTTGCTTGCTATTGTATTCGGGCTTCTGTTCAAACTCCGGCAAGGTCACACCGGCTTTACCGGCGAGATGCTGCAGCGCTTCACGAAAGCCAAAGCCCTCCATGCGCTGCACAAACGAGAAAATATCGCCGCCCTCGTCACAACCAAAACAATGCCAACTCTGGCGCGGACGCGAAACGAAAAACGACGGCGTGCGCTCATTATGAAATGGGCAATTCGCCTTAAACGTGCCTGTTCCTGATGGTTTGAGGGGTAAATACTCCCCTACAATATCAGCAACATCGAGTCGTGATTTAATCTCCTGTACGGCGTCCATACCTCGCTTTTATCATACCGTACGAAAAAAGAACAAACGCCCAACTACCTCCAGATTAAAATGTTATTTTGCTGAAAAATACGCCTCACAATTAGCCTTAATGCCTGATTCAAGAATATCACCACAGAGCATCTTGTCTCCGATAGTCTGGTATACCTCTTCGACGCATTTATCATTTATGCCAGCATTGAGAATATAGCAAGGCTTTACTGACTTATGTTTAATAGATTCGTTCTTAACGCATGAATAGATATCTGATTGTCTACGACAAACACGAACCACTTCATTCTTAAGACTATTCTTCTGAATATATAAAAAAGAAACAATACCGACCAGGGTAGTGACGAGGACTATTGCAAGGACTGTATTCTGAATATTTTTCTGCATAATAAAATTATTGTTAATTTAGAAGGGCGCAAGATTGCTTGCGCCCAGGCCTAGGTTGCTATTTGGAATACTAGCAGTAGAACCTGTGATAGTAGAGAGTATACCCTCCCCACCACCACGTTGGCCAGGTGTATTCACATACCTCTGGACTGGGTTCCCTTATTCCATTTGTGCTGTTTGATGCTCCGCCTTCAACTTGGAATGTCCAAGGAGGCGTTGCACTCACGATTCCCTGATTTCGATAACAGGGAACCGATGCTGACCCACTGACAGATGCGTATACCGGTCTAGTATAGTCATTACCTGTCTGCCCGTAAGAAGCTGGACCGTTCACAGCGCATGTTCCTGTTGGATATAGCGTTGGACGATAACCTGCATTCGTGAGCTTACTGATCGCTGTAGCTCGTGATTGCCAGCCCGTAATCGCGGGTGCGAACTTGGGCGAAGGACATGCGTCTCCCAAGCTAGATCGAAACGCATGGAATGTAACCGCTGTCAGCGGTGAAATCCATGGAAAAGCGATGTTTATTGCGGCATCCTTCTGGATCGTGGGGTCCTCGTCCATCGAGAGCATCGCCGCCGCATCTTGCGACAGCAGCGTCATCTCGACTCCGACAGCAATACGATCTTCAGAGAGCCCAGCAGCGCGCGCAGCATCTTCATCGAACCAAGGTTCATGACTTCCCGGCTCCCATTCGACGAACGGGGTCAGGTCTGCCACGAGTGCATTAGCCGCATCCATGTCAGGAGGCGTCTGCACCACTTCTTCGGCTGGGATCTCGCCACAGCCGAAAAGAGCAAACGTTACGAGGGTAAAACAAACGATTTTCTTTCTGAACACCAGACACCTCTTCTGTTATTGGTTTACAGCAAGGTGATTCTACGTATCCAATCGCTGATGTCAAGCCTATCATCAATCAAAAACCACCAAGCGAGAATTCGCGAGGCGGTTCGTGAGAAGAAAGGGCGGGCTCAGACGATGGTAGCACCAGGTTCGAGCATGACGGCAGGCATCAGCTCGGTGACGATTCGAAGCGGGATCTGCTTGCCTTCGCTATTGAGGGCGAAGAAATAACAGGGCTCGTAACCGACCCTGAAGGCGACCTTGGTGGTCATCCGATTGATGGGACGACACATGGCCGAGCCCTTCTCGGGGTCATACCCGACACTGTAGATCGCGTACGCATCGCCGTAGGAGGGATCGACCTCGACGACGATGACGCGCTTCCAGGCGTCGGTGAGCAGCAAATACCAGTGATTCCACCAGTGCGTGCGCGGAACGGTGGCATCACCTCGCGAGAAAACTGCGAGGTCCGTATCTACGGGGGTTTTGTACGTTTTCCATCCGAACATGGGGCACCTCCAAGTTAACCACGTGGAGCAAATCTATAACAAATTACAACAATTCAGTCAACCCTAGCGTGTGCGGCCATGTCTCCCCTTTTTCTCTACTTGCTTTTTTTCTTTATCAGGAAGCGCTGATTCGCGATTGCGTTTGCGAAGTTCATTGTCCAATTGGCCGATCTCATCGCGCAGAATGGCGGCCAATTCGAATTCAAGATTCTTGGCAGCTTCTTTCATTTCTTTTTCTTTTTGTTTGATGATATCGCCCAGTTCATGCGAATCAGCCGTAAGCTCAAGTTTCAAGATGGCCTTAATGTCTTTTTCACTTGCCGACAAACCAAGAATTTCACGAAGATCATCAATCGCTTTAATGATCGTCTTCGGCGTGATTTTGTGTTTGATATTGTAAGCAACCTGTTTGGCACGACGGCGTTCTGTTTCTTTAATGGCGCGATCAAGCGAACCGGTCATATTGTCGGCATACAAAAGCACGCGACCGCGGACATTACGTGCCGCACGGCCGATCGTCTGAATGAGGGACGTTTCAGAACGCAAGAAACCTTCTTTGTCCGCGTCCATGATCGCCACTAATGACACTTCAGGAAGATCGAGACCTTCGCGAAGCAAGTTAACACCCACGATAATGTCATACGTGCCTTTGCGGAATTCAGAAAGAATCTCAAGGCGTTCAACGGTTTCAATGCCGCTATGCAAATAGCGCACCTTTAAACCGCGTTCGGTCATGAAGGTCGTCAGATCTTCAGACATCTTTTTCGTGAGCGTTGTCACCAGAATGCGTTCACCGCGCGCAATGACTTCTGGGATGCGGTTATTCAAAAGATCATGCACCTGGCCTTCATATGGCGATGGGATGGCAAATGGCAACTCAATTGGCAAGTCCCCTGCTTCATAATCACCCGGAGTCACTGGCAATAAGACCACCTCAGGATCAACGAGGCCGGTAGGACGAATGATCTGCTCGGCAATGCGGGATGAATTTTCTTTTTCGTATTTGCCCGGCGTTGCTGAAACGAAGATGGTTTTCCTCATCTTCTTTTCAAGTTCATGAAATTGCAAAGGACGGTTATCGGCCGCCGAAGGCAAGCGAAAACCGTGCTCAATCAATGATTGCTTGCGCGAACGGTCACCCTCATACATGCCGCCAAGTTGCGGCACCGTGACATGCGATTCGTCGATCACCAGCAAGAAATCATCAGGGAAGTATTCAAATAACGTATCTGGCGGTTCGCCTGGAGCGCGACCAGAAAGAGGTTGCGAGTAGTTTTCAACACCATTGCAGTAACCAAGCGTTTCAAGCAATTCAAGATCGTATTTCGTTTTGCGTTCGAGGCGTTCAGCCTCAAGCAGCTTGCCGTTCTTTTCAAAATATTCGAGGCGTTCTTTCAATTCTTCACGAATCTTTACCAAGGCCGCTTCACGTTCTTTGCTGGCCGTGATGAAATGCTTGGCCGGAAACAACCACATATCTTTCAAATTGCTCTGAAACGCTTTCGTGATCGGATCTTGGCGGTCGATATGCTCGATGAATCCGCGCGTTGCATCGATACGGTAGATAAATTCTTCATTCACCGGCATCACCTCCATTAAGGTGCCGCGCATGCGAAAGGTACCGCGGGTCAAATCGGTTTGGGTGCGGGTGAACTGCATATCCACCAAACGTTGCAAGACTTTTTCACGATCAAAATCCTCACCCACTTTCAAATGCATCACGGTATTCTCGTATTCTTTTGGCGAGCCAAGTCCATAAATACAAGAAACGGTCGCAACGATAATCACGTCTTTGCGTGTTAAAACCGACTGCGTGGCGGCGTGGCGCAAGCGATCGATCTCTTGATTGATCTGTGCCTCTTTTTCAATATAGGCGTCAGAA
>CALMET010000093.1 GCA_937863195.1 uncultured bacterium | reverse complement strand
GCTAAGCGACTCGGGCATTGGCGGGATGGTGCCGAGACGCCAAAATCCCCACCCGGCGAGGATGGCAACAAAAAATCCTACCACCCAACGCCACATAGATCCGTTATACTAAAGAAGAGCAAAAACATCTATACTGTGGATATGAAATCTGCGTACGCTCTTTTTTGTCTCTTCATCATGACCCTCACTGTCATACCGACAGCTACGCAAGCAGCAATCTTTTTTGCGGATGATGACAATGTAACCCTGTCACAACCTACGCAGACGAGCGCCTTTCTCGCGGGTGAAACGATTATGATTGATAAGGTCGTTCGTGGTGATCTTTTTTGCGCAGGGTTCTCGGTAACGATTAATGCACCCATTGAGGGCGATGTTCTTTGTGCGGCGAAGTCTCTACAAATTAATGCCCCCGTTGGTGGCAATGTACGCTTGGTCGCCCTATCGACATTGATCGATACACGTATCAGCCAACGTGCAACGATTTTTACGTCAGCCCTCACTATTGGTAAGAACGCTATCTTACAAAATGAATGGAATGTCTGGGCGCAAACATCCGATCTTGTGCCTGGATATTTGGGCGCAAACCATCTCACGATAAATCCGTTTGGCGATGACCCGGCCGAACCGCGTCCAGACAATCGCTTACCCTGGCTCGGATTACGATATCTGACGGCTATCGCCTCTGCTTTAGCGGTTGCCCTGATGCTTGGGACGGTTTTTCCGCGCAGGGTGCCTTTATCGATTACTGGTATCCGCAAACAACCTGTTATTGCCTTGCAATTTGGTATCATTGCTACGGTTACGGCGCCTATTGCCTCATTTTTGTTCATCCTCACCATTATTGGTATCCCGCTCGGATTTGGGCTATTGGCGCTTTGGCTTGCTCTCGCATATTCGGCGCAAGTGTTAACAGCGAGCATCTTAGGACATCTACTCACACAGCAATGGATGAAGGATCGACGACGCCTCACCTATCTTGCCCCAGCCGTCGGGATCCCATTGCTTTGGCTTCTCTTTTTTCTTCCGTTGGTTGGCTGGTTCGTCCGCATCGTGGCGATCGTTATCGGGTTTGCGGCGATATGGGTCTCAACCAAAAACCTGATCAAATCAAAAATCCCTCAGGCCTAGCCCGAGGGATTTTGGATTGCGAGATAAGACGATAAGCCGAGTTCTGTCACCCTTTACCCTTGCGGATATCGGGGGATGACTATCTCTCTGGGATGATGGTTGCCCATCACCTCAAGCGAACGACCATACTTCAGCCTTGCAGCCTCAGAATTTGTTCTTGCACCAAGAAGGGTTTGCCGCGAACCGCTGTTACCAACGGCCGAGAGAGCTGGCAGATATTCTTGCGAATGCCCACCTACTCTCACTTTTCACTTTTCACCCACTTGCGTAGGCTAGTATTGTCTCTGTGGCACTTTCCCTCGGTTTACGATCATAGAATGGCACGTGTCCTTCCATGCTCGCTATATCCGGGCGGTCGTTAGCCGCTTCTGCTTTCACTCACCTTGCGATGAGATCGGTGCTCGGACTTTCCTCCCCGACGTGACGTCGGGGCAGTCATCTGTCTTACCTAGCGCGCGAATACTAGCGCATTTTATGGGTTTTGTCCACCCTTCGCCCAAATCATCCCCCCGGCCCCCTTCTTTATTTAAAGAAGGGGGTGCGACTGACTTCGAGGCACTCTGATCACTGAAATTAGACCTCCCTCTTCTTTAAATAAAGAAGAGGGAATGCGGGAGATGATTTGCTTGACGCAGCCCTCTACTTCATGGAACGGGGTATCTTATGCGATTCTTAACTTACAACAAAGCTCTCAAAAAACGCTCACAAGAGATGCGAAAGAACCCCACAATACCGGAAGCGGTATTCTGGAAAGATATTCTTCCTAAAAGCCAACTTGGGCAATTTCGCTGGAACCGACAAAAACCCTTATTGCAATACATCGTGGATTTTTATTGCGCTGAACTTAAGCTCATTATTGAAATTGATGGCGAGATTCACCAGTCTCAAAAAGACTATGATCTCTCGAGAGACGAGGTACTAAAATCGCACAATCTTAAGACTGTGCGATTTACAAATTGCGATGTATTGAACAATCCCACTCATTGCATCGCAGCTTTGAACGATTTCCTCCTTTAAATATAGGAGGAACACAAGGAGGATTTGGCTACCAACTCCCACCGCCTCCACCTCCCCCACCTCCACCAGAACCACCTCCTGAAAAACCCGATCCGCCAGAACCGGATGAAGATGGTGGTGAATACGTACTCGCCATATCAGATTCCATGGCGTGAACCGTATTCACGAAAGAGTTGGTACTAAAGTTTGAGTAACCATGAATATAATTCGGCGCAGGCACTTGCATATTCGCGAATTGATTTGCCCATTTTTTTTCAACACCAAAGGCAACGGCTGCAGGTAAAAAGCGCGCAAACTGTTCGGGTTTCATCTCGGGGGCATCACTAAAAGCGAGACGCTTTTCTTCAGTCACAGACAAGAATTTTTTGAAGCCGAGAATCTCTTCACGAGCTTCGGCGCCTTTGCGTGTGACACGAGGCATGAAATGAGCAAAGAACATCATGATAATGCCACTCACGATACCGCTCACAATCATCAATGGACCAAAGAAGATCGTGCCTCCCATAGCCAGTATAAATGGGACAACGAATGCCGCCGTATACCACAAGCCGCGAATCACCCCTGGATTATGCGGGTAGAGCCCAAGCTCTTTTAAATACGTCATCGTGTATGAGCGCGCTTTTTCTACCGCCTCATACAAATCATCTACGCCCTCGCTCGTATCAACGCGATCGCTGTCGGCAAAGATACCTTCGAAGAGATCTTTTTCTGCATGGTCTAACTTGCTATCCGCTTCACGGTCTTTGACGAGAAACATGGTTTTGTTTTTTGCGCCTTCATATTCAACATGCAGATAGCCGCGTCGTGCTAAATCAAGAATCTGCGCCGTCACCGCACGTGACGGGATGGATTCATTCAATAATCCTGTCATCTGAAGAGCGTTCATGCCTTGAGGTTCTTCGTATTGAGCGATGATGGTGCCGCGACCTTTTGGATCACGTCCTTTAAAAAACCAGATGGCGTACATCGCCGCAAATACGACGAATGGCGTTGCTGCCCACGCATTATCAATCAACCAAAACCAAATCTTGTCTTGAGTACTAATCGGATCAACCGAGTTTAAAGGAAATCTGAATGCTACAGTCAAACCTTCATTCGCCTCGAGAGGACGGGTCGTGCGCACTTCATGAACGTCTTTATTTTGAATGATCGAGCAGGCTTTTTCTGTTGAACCATAGACACCGGTAAAACAAATCGCGTCGAGCTTTTCACCAGGGCCACGCATCTTAAGCGAGGACGAAAGAATCGGCACCTCCCAACCATTGCCGGTCACATTCCAATACCATTCAATGGCATCATCAGCAGGAAACGGATTCAACGCGCGCTTTACCTTGTAGCGAATGACATAGGTATGTTTACCGGTAAGGTATTTATCCGCATCGCCAATTTTGATATTTACCTTATCGAGACCATAACTCTTTTCATATTCAGCTGGCTTGCCGTCCTGCATGACACTTTCTAAATCTAAAAGCAGATAAAATTTTGCGCCATTACGGTCATACCCCGTTGGGATATAGCGATAGATCCCATGGCGGTCATAGACACCAAAATCGTATTCAATGGTTTCTTCAACCATGATGCTTTGATCTTTGTTGATTGTCACGACGGCATCAAAGCGCGTGATCTGTTCACTCACCACCGGCTGAGCCAACGCGGTCGCTGGTAACAAAAACGCCATCACTCCCATCATCGCCAAGAGGCGATAGAAAACTTGCTTCATATAGTCAGATGGTAGAACGGGCGAGCATTTGAGGCAACCAAAAACCCCGAAGATAGCGGGGTTAGGATAAGAGGGTAGAACGCTTGTTAGCGCCAGTGTCGATCGTCATGCCGTCTGGCTTTTGGACACCACCATTCTTTCGCCTGTTGGCTAAGAAAGTTCATCAGGGGTGCCATCGTGAAAACAGCAATGATGAGCAGGGCCGCATTCGGCTCGTCACCGGGCGGCATCGCCATACGCAAAACGGCAATGAATGCCGCGAATAGGACGAATATCAACAAGTAGCAGAGACCGGCATTGAGCGGGCTTCGTTGTGTCGGTTTGTCGAAAATGTGCAAGAAGATTTGCCAGCGATGCATGAGAACCTCCGTACAGCCGCATATGGTCTGCTTGTTTGTGAAAGCCGTCAAGAGGATCGACAAAACCCGCGTTCCCAGATTGGTACTAGCGGGTTTCAGTCAGTGTTTGGATGAGGCTCAGACCAGCGCGCATAGCACGCTGAGAACCTTAGGATAGCTACGATAGGCGAGATCGATACTCGCCCAATAGAGCTGGCGACGATTCATCCCTGACCTCGCACGGTGGCGGGACACTTGGCGAGGCGCGCGTAGTAGTGCGCCGCGACCTTGCCACGCTCGAGAGCATGGCTGCCGCTGAAGTAGGCTCCAACGCCCGCGAAGTAGACGATCATGACCGTCTTAGATGCGCAGATGATCGCCTCCCTTAGGCCGAGATCTTTGCCATAATCCGCCCAATACAGGAACGGACAAATGACGAGGGCGGCGAAGCACACCATGAGAAACGCTCCGAAAAGCGCTTCGTGTAGCTCTTCTTTTGCCCGAACTTCGAAACGAACATTTTTCAAAACAGTACCCCCTAAAAGAGTGAAAAACTCCCTGAGCCGGTTTGGCTACAGGGAGTCTATCATATCATTATAATATATGTTTGTCAAGCTTATTACTGGCAATTCAGGGCATTGATTTTGCGCGATGTCGTGAGGTAGACATAGCCCGTCGGGGTGCTGTGACCCCATGGCGCCAAGATGTCTTTGCTATATTTTTTCTGAAAGGCGCGCACGGCCGTATCGGTAGCGCGGTCAAAGATGCCAGAGATCGTACCCGTATAAAGACGTTCTTTATCTTTCAAGAATTGCTGGAGGGCCTTTACCTGTGCCGCATCATTTTTTGCACCTTGTCGCATGTACTTATTGATAATCGGACGACAAACGGTTGGTGTCTCGATTGCTACGTCACCATCAAGCCAAGGCGTTGGTACGAGAGGCACACTAGGTGTAGGAGGTAATGTCGTTGGTGCTGCTGGGAAGACGGGTAATTGATTGAAGTTCAAACAGCCATTACCCGTATTTGATGAACTCGACATATTACACGCCAACCCACCTGCACCACCCGTGACAACCGGCACAGAAGGCGGGACGACTGGCGGAGGGATCGTCCCATTAAAGAACGTGCCGAATTCTGACGTATTGCCGAGCTGATCAATAGCGAGAGCGGTAATATCGGTTGCCGATGCTAAGAACGGCGCCGGAACAACACCGCTAAAGTTCCCTCCACCTGAATCCGTCATGATTGTACCGAGATAAAGCAAGCCTTCACCATGCGGCAACGAGAGACCGTCGCCATAAACAACCTCACCATCCTGATTACCGTCATCTCCTTGTTCGTAAATTTCTACTTCGACGTCGGCAAAGGCTAAGAGACCGTTTCCAGATCCGACAAATCCTTCAACATAGAGATTGCCACCAACAAGGGTCGATGAGGTAATGATAGGATAATCGAGACCATAGTGAGCACGCGTAGGATCGATAATCCCATCATTTGGCGTAACGCCGTCACCACCTATACCAACCGGACTGTCTTCAATATCAATCGAAGGGCCTGCATTGCTTCTGAAGGTATTTCTTGAGATGCGGTTTTGCACTGGGGGATTTACCAAGCCAAAAGGCGAATTCGTATCTTGGGCGATGTAGATACCTGGACCGGTACCGCTGATATAGGTTGGGGTGCCTCCGATAATATTGTCTTGAATAAGATTGTTATTGGCGCCCCATATGATGGCAATTCCTGCCGGTTTCAAAATCGAAAATGGCAACTGAGTCATGACGGCGCCCGAAGAAGTAGCATCACCTAAACTATTCACACCGATCGAATTATTTTGAATAAGAGTACCGCTCGCGACATCACCATAAAGCAAGATGCCGAAACCGCCGAAAATAATATTGCCATGTGCAGGGGTATTGCCGCCTACAACAATATTTAGCGTTGGGTCAAAGATACCGCTAATACCAATACCAAAATCGCTTTCAAAAGGCTTGGTACCTGTTGCATCACTACCAATGATATTGCCTTGAATCCAAACGCCGTCATTACTTTGAACGTCGATCGCCATCCCCAAATCACCAGCGAGCAATGAACCCATGTGTGGACCAAAGACATTACCTTCGCCAGGATTAATGCCTCCGACCAGAACGTTGATTGAATCCGAAATCGCGAGTCCGCGAAGCGACGTCTGCAATAACGGCTCACTGCCTGAGGCATTCAAATTAAAGTAATTATTCTGAATGATGACCTGACTACTACTACCGACATTAAGCGAGCTATTTACTCCGGCTAGATAATTTCTACCAGCGCCAGGTGCGCCGATTTGGGCATTCTGAACATCATAGATACCAAAGCAATCATTGTTAGTGACCTGTAACGCTGCACTGACATCGCTATTTGAATTACAGATATTACCGTATATCTCAAGATTTTTAACGGAATTAATTGAGTAGGCTCCTGATGAAAATACGACAGATTGGTTGCCATCGCCTGGATTCAGACCTCCTATTTGCAAACCATCTATACGTGAAAATTGAAAACCGCTTTGAAGATTGAATGGTAGAGATCCTGTACGATCTACGCCAAGTTTATTGCCTTTCACACGTACATTGAAGTGGGTAAATGAGCCCATGTCAGTAAACTCAACGCCGCCCATACCGTCTCCAAAGACATTGGTCCCATCTACCGTGCCGTCACCGATTTCGGTATCGGTAGAACTTTGCGAGAAGACAATAGAGCGATATGACGAGGCAGGCGATGGGGTAATGCCATCTGAATAGATACCGAAATTATTTCCATATACGCGCGTACCTGTTGAATTTGCAAAAATAATAGGATTGTTTCCTGATATCACGAGATTACCTTCGCCCGGATTATTGCCACCGAATCTCAGGTCGATCGTATTGGTAAGCGAGATCGGGCTAGGTATGACCGTAGAAACCATACCGGTAACATCCGTACCAAAAGAGTTGCCGACGATGGTCAAACGTTCTAGATCAAACCCTGAAAATCCTTGTTTGATGGACGTATTATAACAACCGCCAAAAACATTACCGAGCTCTGG
>CALMET010000092.1 GCA_937863195.1 uncultured bacterium | reverse complement strand
TATAAGAAGTACCTCGGACTCGGAACTTTACCCTCCCTGCGCTTTGCTGGGGTGTCCCTTTCCACTTCGTGGACAGGGAATGAAGGATTTAAGTCAATATTGTATTGTAAATCCATATCCCCTTTTTCACGAAGTGAAAGAGGTGCCAAGCGCAGCGCAGGCGGAGAAAGCCCCTGTTGACTTTTTTAATATTTTATGGTACTGTCTTGCTCTCTCAAATCATTGGCTCGAACCTTTGCGTATCCCGCTTGTCCACTAAGGAAATCGAGTCACCTGCCTGTGTTTGAGATTCTTATTAAGGCAGAACTCAACTCGTTTCTTTATGAATACGCCAGAACCAATGGCAGTACCAGCTTTTAGTGAGCTCGGTATCGCGCCTAAGTTGCTCGAGGCCCTTACGGCCCGCGGCTTAGTTACCCCAACACCTATCCAGGCCAAGGCCATCCCGGTCGCCCTCGAAGGTAAAGACATGATCGGTATCGCCCAAACGGGTACCGGTAAAACGCTCGCTTTTTCGATTCCGATGATTCAAAGCATCTCAAAATCAAAAGGTCGCGGTTTGATTATCCTTCCAACACGCGAACTTGCTTTGCAGGTTGAAGAAGAACTCCAAAAGATCGCCAAGCATATTGGCCTTCGCACCACGGTGTTGATTGGTGGCCAATCAATGCGCCCTCAACTCGATTCTATTCGCCGCAACCCGCACATCATCGTTGCAACGCCAGGCCGCTTGATTGATCACCTTGATCAAAAAACGGTGAAGCTCGACAACGTCAAAGTGCTCGTTCTCGACGAAGCTGATCGTATGCTTGATATGGGTTTTGAACCGCAGATTAAGCGCGTTCTCACCACCACCTCAGCTGTGCGCCAAACTATGCGTTGCTCGGCAACCAAGCCGCCTTAAATTGACGGCATTGCCAACAAGTACATGGAGCAACCAACTCGCGTTGAAGTCGCTGCTGCAGGTACCGCAAGTTCTCGCGTCGCCCAAGAAATTGTCTTGGTGCCTCGTCAGGACAAAATCCGTCTTCTTGAAAAATATTTGACCGACGTCAAAGAAACCGTGCTGATCTTTTCACGCACCAAGCATGGTGCTCACAAGATCGCTTTTCAAATTCAGCGCATGGGTCACACCGCCGCTGAAATCCACTCCGATCGTTCGCTTAACCAGCGCAAAGAAGCTCTCGCGGGTTTCAAGAGTGGCAAATACCGCATTCTCGTTGCAACCGATATCGCTGCCCGCGGTATTGATGTCAAAGAGATTGGTCTCGTGTTGAACTTTGATCTTCCGGACAACCCAGATGATTACGTTCACCGCATCGGTCGTACTGGCCGTGCAGGTCACGAAGGTAAAGCCGTTTCATTTGCAACGCCTGACCAGATTCGCGATATCAAATCGATTGAGCGCATCATCCGTAAAGAGATTCCTCGCACCAGATTGCCAATCGACCTTCCTGCTCACCGCCAAGCGGTGACCAATGAAGAACTCGGTGATACGCGTTCTGTGTATGGACGCGATCTCGGCGGCCGCGCAACCTATGGTCGCGCCCGCGAACAAGCTCGTTCATACGGCAAGAGCTCCTCAAGCTATGGCACGGTCGATCGCGATCGACGTGCCTATGGCCAGCCCCGCACCTCATCGTACGGCGCCCCTCGCTCGGATTCTTACGGCGCACGCTCTGAACGCCCATCCTACGGCGACCGCAAGCCTTCATACGGCGGCGACCGCCCTGCATACGGCGACCGCAAACCAGCCTATGGCGCTAAACCCGCTTATGGCTCAAAGCCTGCTTACGGCAGCAAACCTGCCTACGCAAAAAAAGAACGTAGTGCCTACACCAACCGTTCTTCGTCCGGTTCATCCGATGTTCCACCAGTGATCATCACCGGTGGCCGTGTAAAAATCCACGGTTAATCAAACAAAAGAAAAACCACCCGCAAGGGTGGTTTTTTTGTTATTGACACTTCATATAAATAACCTCCCCAGTGGGATCATCTGAGAAAAGGAAAGAACTTCTAGATTTAATCCAAACTGCTAAGCCAGTACTTTTATTCAAGGTAAAAACATTCGTATCAGGATCCACGCTTAACGCAACTAATTCAGCTTCATCGTCTTTAGTGATAAGAAATTCGAAACCATTACTTACGCCGCTATCAAATGAACCACTTGGCAAAAACGAAAGTGCGCTTTCATTCTTTTTCGTGATTGATACCCTGTCTGTACCTTCTCTGACCGATCCTTCAATCTTATTATTCGTCGGATCACTGTTAATACCGGCGCTCAGAATCGCCTGACAGGTCAAGGAAAGCTTACCACGCGCACTTGCCGTTGCAGGGTAATCAGCACGGCGTACACCAACCTCGCTTGCATCCGTACATCCGGCACCCAGCAAGACCAGCGCGCTCGATAGAATAACAAACTTGGTATATTTCATAATGAAGATGTTATCACAAAAACAATACTAGCTAACATACTGCCAAAATTCTGCCTCTTCCGTCTCATACCCCGTCCATCCTTCATCGGTGCCCGCTAAGCAAACCTCGCACGTCTCAAACTTCGCCCCTTGCTCAAAGTACTGCGTATGCCCGCAAGGCACGCAGAGATACGTACCGGAGACCGGTACGATGTCGGTTATTTTGAAGATTTGGTCGAGCATGTCTCGACCATAGCGCTATTGTTACTTCCGTTCAAACAATCCCTTAAATTTCTCCCAATACGCATAACCAAGAAAAGCCGTCGCAAGCGAAACAATCACACCCGTCACAAGAAATTGCGGAGCTACGGTCGAGTTATAGACCAATACCCCTACGCAAATCGGTGCCAAGAAAAGCAGTGCAAGGGCCGGCAAGAAGCCGAAGATCAACATGAGGCCAGCGACGATCTCGGTGACTTTGATCATCTGA
>CALMET010000091.1 GCA_937863195.1 uncultured bacterium | reverse complement strand
TTTTATCAACATCAATTGAGCTTGCCGTGTTCATGGCTGTTGATGGTGAAAAATCCGAGACGGTCATGACATTGGTGCCGAGTTTGTAGTTGGTGAAAAAGGCATCCGGCAAGTCATCAACCTGCTTTGCCCATGCCTCACCATAAAGCGCTTTAGCGGCTTCTTCACTGCCAAGCCAGCGCAAGACGCCGTTTGCGTCCACGATATAGACGCGTGGGTCGGTGGTGATTTTGATTAAGCGTTTACCTGGACGATAGGTGACATTGCCGCCAATCGTGATGGTCGACATGTCGGCATCAGAAATGGTTTGGACATTCGCAAAATCACTATACCAAGTGAAATACGTCTTCTCGGTAGGAAAGACGTAGCGCTTGCCATTCGAGGAGAGATAGTACACAGCAGACCCAGTGCCCTTAATAAGGCTATTGGCTGCTGGGAGCGAGGTATAAAGGGTAGGGACGGCGGTTTCAGCATGGCTGAGAGCCGGCATCGCAAAAAGGGCAATCGCGCCCATAGGAGCGATGGCTTTGAGGAGGAGGGTCTTCATAGTCATAGACCCGTCCAGTTTAGCACATTTACTGGATCCCGAGTTTTTGCGAGAGGTGACCAATGGTATTGGTCGGGCTCACGGCTTTAAAGATCGCACTCGCGAGACAAAAACGTTCAGCGCCCGCCGCTTTAACATCAAGAATATTTTGGCCATTAATCCCGCCATCAAACCCAATAACGAACTGACGACCTGGGTGTTGTTTGAGGGCACGCACGGTATCGAGCGTTTTTGGGATGAGCTGCTGTCCGCTCTGACCAGGATGCACACCAAGAACGAGGATTTCATTCACGCGATCAAGATATGGGCGTAGCGCTTCAATTTTGGTATTTGGACCAATCGCTAAACCGCATTGCCAGTTATTGTTGAGACAGTATTCAATCAAGCCACCGTGATCAACCATGGCTTCGATATGCCAAATGGCGCGCTTTGATTGTGATGGTGTGAGGACGCGCTGCCATTCTTTCATGTGCAAAAGCGGATCAGAAACCATCAAATGCAATTCAATCGGATTCTGCGGCAATAATAATCCGAGCGCGTCAGGGTCTGAAAAAGCGCTGAAGCGGTTAAGTGTCCCGTCAAGAATATCGATTTGAATCCAACCAGAATAATCGCCGAGCTTAGTCACTTGGACGAGGGCATGTTCTTCGCTATTCACGAGAAGGGCAGGGATGAGTTCGAGGGTCATGCTAGAGGAGTTGGTCAAGCTCATTGACGCGGCGCTTGTGGCGGGCGGCAGGGGAAGGCTTGGTGGTTAAAAAGGTTTCAATAATCGACTGCGCGAGAGCGGGTTTGGTACCCCACCCGCCAAGAACGAGGACATTAGCATGATTATGCTCACGGGCAAGAGCGGCGTCTTTGGTCGTGCGCGCCACAATGGCACGGATGCCTTTGAAGCGATTCGCGGCAATGTCCATCCCATGACCCGAGCCACAGAAGAGAATCCCGAGGGCTTTTGGGTCGTTTTGCAGGGCGAGGGCGACTTTTTTAGCATGCAGCGGGTAATCGTCATCTTTGTCGAGATCTGGCGAAAGATCCAAAACCTGGCGTTTTGCGCTGAGTTTAGCCTTGATCTTTTCTTTTAGGGCGTGGCCGGCATGGTCGGCGGCGAGGTAAAGGGAGGGTTTTTGGGGCATAAATTTTGGCTTGACCTAAAGCAAAAAGCCAAGCATTCTACCACAGTATGTCAGACAAAAACCGTTCCGAACAGCCTCAAGCTTCGATTTTTGCCAAGATCGAAGAAGAAATCGGCGCCTACTGGAAGAAACAAGAGATTTTTCGCCGCTCGATCGAAGAACGTCCAGAAAATAAAACCTTTCACTTTTATGATGGGCCGCCTTTTGCGACCGGCTTGCCGCACTATGGCCACCTTCTCCAATCCGCCATTAAGGATGTCGTGCCACGTTATTGGACGATGAAGGGTTTTCGCGTGCCTCGCGTGTGGGGTTGGGATTGTCACGGTTTGCCAATTGAGAACATTGTTGAAAAAGAATTGCAGCTCGGTACCAAACACGCGATCGAAGAATACGGCATCGGCAAATTCAACGAACAATGTCGCCAAAACATTTTCACCTACGAAAAAGAATGGGAGCGCTATGTGCACCGTTTTGGCCGCTGGGTTGATTTTGAGAACTCATATAAGACGATGGATAATTCTTATATCGAGTCTGAGTGGTGGGCGTTTTCAGAAATGTTCAAAAAGAAGTTGGTCTATAAAGGCGTGCGCGTCGCGCAGTACTGCCCTCGTTGTGCAACGGCAATTTCAAACCAAGAAGTTTCGATGGGCGAATACATGGACCACAAAGATCCAGCGCTCACCGTCACATTTCCATTCGTTGATGATGCTTCAACGGTGTTTTTAGCGTGGACGACAACACCTTGGACATTGCCTGCAAATACCGGCCTCACCGTAAACGCGGATCTTGATTATGTTGCGATAAAAACAGCAGACTCAAACATCAATTACGTTTTAGCGGCTTCACGTGTTGCGCGATACTTTGGCGAAGATCCAAGCGTATACGAAGTGGTATGGACGAAAAAAGGTAGTGAGCTTGTTGGTCAGCGCTATACGCCCGTTCTCGAAATCAAAAAACCTGAAGGCGATGCGTATCGTGTTGTCGCAGGCGAACATGTTACCGACACCGACGGTACCGGTATCGTGCATACCGCACCGGCGTTTGGTGAAGAAGATTTTCAGATGCACCAAAAGCATCAGCTCCCTGTCTTGATGACGGTAGATGCAGAAGGCCGCTTTGATGAAGAGATGGGTGCTTTTGCCGGTCTCGCGATTAACGAGGTACATGGCCCGGTGATCGAAGCGCTCAAAGCCGCCGACCGTTTGTTTAAAAAAGAAAGCATCATGCATAGTGTTGCCACCTGTTGGCGTTGCAAAACACGCCTCATGTTTAAGGCGCAACCCGCTTGGTATATCGATGTGAATAAGCTTCGCCCGACCATGTTGAAGGCGGCAGAGAGTATTAATTGGCATCCCGCCCACTTTAAAGAAGGCCGCTTCGGCAAAGGTCTTGAAACCGCACCTGACTGGAATATCTCACGTACGCGTTATTGGGGTTCACCAATCCCTGTATGGGAAACCGAAGATGGTGAACGTGTCGTGATCGGTTCAATCGAAGAATTAAAAGCCAAAGCAAAACCTGGCACGCTACCTGAAAAACTCGATCTTCATCGTCCGATGATCGACGACGTTATTGTGATGACTGAATCAGGTAAAGAAGCAAAGCGTATCGTTGAAGTGTTTGATACGTGGTTCGACTCGGGGAGCATGCCTTATGCTTCGGTGCATTATCCGTTTCAAAACAAAAAACAATTCGAAGACGGATTCCCCGCTGACTTTATCGGCGAAGCGCAAGATCAAACGCGTGGTTGGTTCTACTCGATGCACGTGCTTTCGTCGGCATTGTTTGGTAAAGCGGCTTATAAAGATGTTATTTGTACCGGTCTTGTTCTTGCTGAGGATGGCAAGAAGATGTCGAAGAGTCTCAAGAATTATCCAGATCCATGGGAGGTTCTTCAAACTCACGGTGCTGATGCGGTGCGTTACTATTTAGCGACTTCACCCGTCGTTGAAGCTGAGCCGTTGAATTTTTCTGAACGTGATCTTCAGACGATTGTTCGTGGTTTCTTGAACTTGTTTTGGAATATCAAAACCTTCTATCTCACCTTTGCTGAAAACGAAGACGTGAAGATTGATAAGCCAAAGAGCGCACACGTGCTTGATCGCTGGATTCTGTCTCGCTTAAACCAAGTTATCGCAGAAACAACCACCGCGATGGATGGCTATGACCTCGTCAAAGGCGGCCGTCCGCTCAAAGAATTCGTTGAAGAGCTTTCGACATGGTGGTTGCGCCGTTCGCGTGATCGCATGAAGTCTGAAAACGTCTATGAACGCATGGACGCGCTCAAGACCTTGCTCGAAGTCTTGCTTGAGACATCAAAAATCATGGCGCCATTCACTCCGTTTATTGCCGAAAAAGTCTATCTTGAAATCGGCGGCAAACTCGCGTCGGTTCATCTTGAAAAATGGCCAAAGGCTGACGAGCGCGTTATTGATTCACGTTTGATGCTCGACATGCAATGGATCCGTGATGCCGCATCACGCGCTCACGAACAACGCTCACAAGCTAAGATCCCGGTTCGCCAAGCCCTTGCCTCGCTCACGATTCAAGTAAAAGACGCTGAAGAAGCCGCACGTCTCATGCGCCAAACCGACCTACTCGGCATTCTCGCCGAAGAAGCAAATGTCGAAGTCGCGCGTGTTGAATCCGCAAATACGATTGAAGGCGCATGGACCTTGTCACTCGACACCGTCATCACGCCTGAATTAAAAAAGAAGGGTATGAAACGCGAGTTCATCCGCAATGTCATGAACCTTCGTAAAGAAGGCGGCTTCGTCCCAACCGACCTCGCGATCGTCGAATGGGACTTCTCTGGTGAAGCTAAAGAAGTGATCGAAGAAGCTGGTGAAGCCCTTCTCAAAGAGCTCCGCGCCAAAGAGGTGAAGCTTGTCTCTGGTCTCGAAGGCGATGAAGCTGTGGTGGGGGACGATAAGGGAAAGATCAAGTTAAGCAAGTAAAAGATAAAAACCTCCGATTAGCCGGAGGTTTTTACTTTTTTGTTTGATAGATTTCTTCGTTTGCGTAGGCATTAATGATTTTGTCTTTGATGTGCGCGTCTGTCTGTGTTCGTTTTAGAGCCCATGTTTTAAATGAACCTAAGTCAGGCATTGAGCCCGAGAGCAAAAAGGCTCCAATTTCTTGGACAATTTTTTGCCGCTCGTCATCTCCCTGACCATAGATTTTAGTGGCATCAATCAAGAAAGACTCATATTGGTGATTTTGAGCGAGAAGATAGATTTCATCGCATCGACTCATAAGGTCTCGAGTCATTCTTTCAAGACGCGGTTCAAGTCCGTCTCGAAAAAAGCTTTCTTGTTTTTGGCTATCTACGATAGATGCTTTTTCTAACAAGTAAGGGATATTGCTTGTTTCTTCACCGTCAATAATGAACGTACTATTTGATGAATCAACAAATGATTGGAGACGTTGTCGTTGGTCGACGGATAAGAGTCCCCAAGTGTTAATGGTATCTCTAAGGTCTTTGCGTCTAGCGTCAATTAATTTGTGAAATAAGATAACCTCTGTTGGCTGAAGGCGGATCTCTTTCTTCTCCACTTCTACTATTGGAGCATTCTCGTAAAGAGACATTGGTATCGCGAATCCGTTGCTCAGTTCTACGTCGTCGTCATTAACTTCATTCAAAAAAATAACTTCAAACATTGTTTCACCAGCTTCATTCGTTCGAGAAGCAAAGGCATTATGTGTCTTTCTATCAAGAACGTCTTCTTGTTGAGCCTCGGTCCCGTTTGCGAGTCGCAGGTGAAATCCGTTTTTCTTTATTGAGGTAAAAAAAGCCTCTCGGTCGTTTCCACTGATCGCTACATCTAAATCCTGATGGTCTCGATCCCACTTAGCGTCAAGCAAATCAATGCCAGCACCACCTGCAACAAAGGCACGAATCCCACTCTGATCGAAAAATGATAGTACCTTGAAAAGTTCACGGGTTAACACTTTTTTACGTTCTTCTGTTGGAGCTTGCTCTATACGCGTCATGACATGGTTACGGATCTCTTCGATCGCTGCTGGGTTGAGGGAGTGTTCTTGCGCGGTTCCATCAACCCCCTTACTTTCAAGGATCGGACCAGGGGTCTCATTCATAATACGTCCAGCTTACTATAGCGAGCCTGTGGATGCCAACAAAAACCTCCCGACGTTACGTCGGGAGGTTTTATGATGGTGGATCGGCTGGGAATCGAACCCAGAACCTTAGGCTTAAGAGGCCTCTGCTCTAACCGATTGAGCTACCAATCCATAAATTGTGACCGGATTATAGGCAGAGCCTAGCGATTTGTCAAAGCAAACCGGGCAAAATGCCTATTTAAATAGAGATGGACGAGTCTCAAGTGACAGCGATAACCACGGCGGTCATATCGTCACGCTTTGCACGAGGATGGAGTGATTCTTCTGCGCGTTGCGCGGCCTCATGGGCGAGTACCAAGGGGATCATCTCAGGGTTGTCGGTATGGAGCTCTATGATGGCTGTAATTTCATTCATGGTGAGATTGTCAGTGATGCCATCGGTCAGCGCTAGATAGATATCACCGTCAAGAGTTTCTGTCGTCTCAGTTTTAGCGATCTGTGCCTGCATCGGGTATTTGTTCATTGTCTGTGTGAGCATGCGACGAAGGTCAAGTACCGAAATAAATGCTTCGTCTGAAAGCTTTTTCACAAAATTTCTAACAGGGTGATTTTCAAAAAATGTAGCACGAATATCGCCAACAGAAACAGTTAAGTCCACATAATCAAGAGCGCCTGGATTGTTTCTGTTTTCTTCGTTGTAGCTTATTTCATCTGTTAGTAATTTTTTTTCGACGAGTTCTTGGACATAAGAATGGTCTTTGGTTAGCTTCTCAAGTCGGCTTTTACGAAAACGAAAGATCGCGCTATCACCGAGTTGAAAGGTTGTTAAAAAGCGCTTACCATCTTCGCGTTGCCAAAGCTTACCAAAGGTCACCGTGGTCCCGATTTCTGAAGTAACTTCAGCAAGGAGGGACTCTTCAGAGGTGTATCTTCGTTCTCGCTGTCGTTTGATGGCATTGATGTAAATCGATTTAACGACGGCTGGGTCACCTAACGTGCCGACACGATCAATGGTCTGCGTCATGCGTTTTAAAATGGCGCGACCTGCGCGTTTTACGTTGGCATCGTTTTGTGGGTGCGAAATGTCGGCCAAAAAAACATTGGCCGCAATAAGGGCTTCTTGATGGGCGACAGGGTCTTTTGCATTTCGTAGGTGATATTCGATGACGGACTTCTCAAGCTGTGCCATCGCTGCTTCGGAGGCAAAGTTACCTGCCGGTGCCCCACCAACGCCATCGGCAACACCAAAGACACCGTCATCCGGTCTATAGATGGTGTGGTCTTCATTGCGCTCTGGATGATCTGCGCTTGGGAGTGTTTCGACA
>CALMET010000090.1 GCA_937863195.1 uncultured bacterium | reverse complement strand
CCCTGAAGCCACAGGCTGCGTTGGGGTGGTACTTACGGCCGCTGGCGCCGTTGCGGGCGCCTGGGTCGTGGTCGTCGCTGCTGGAGCCGTTAAAATCCGGGTGTACTCAGCGAAGGTATTAGGATCGATCGCCTTTGCCGCCTCCAAGAACGCGTCTCTCATCTCAAGCTTTTTCTCTTGGTGAAAGCGTGCGGCGATTTGACCGTACTCGGTCGCGCTTAGACGCGGAAAGTAATCGGTATTCGAGAGCTGGGCCACAAATCGGTCAAAGACTTGCTGATTACCACTCTGAATAATGGCGTCGGTTAAGACAATAAGCTCGCGGCCGCTCTGAAAGCGATATGGATAAGTGGCCGTTTGTGATTGCATTAATGCCGCAACACCACCTTCGATGTCTTTTTTATCAAAGAGCAAGGTGAGGCCGTAGTTCCAGAATGGTTCACCAGCTTCTGGATCAAATTCGGTGACATTCTTTAATACCGTTGCCGCTTCGTCGACACGTCCTGCCATGAGGTAAAGACGTGCAACACTAAAGTGTAATTGTTGGCGTTTTGGACTTAGCTTAATCGCTTCTTGATACTGCTCAAGCGATACCTGGCCTTCTGCCGGTGTCCCAACAAAAGCTTCTTGAGCCAATCTCGCTAAAATGAAGCGTGGGTGGGTATTTGCAGAGTGACGAGCAATTTCTTCTAAGCCAATCTCTTTTGCCAATTGATAGCCTTCTTGCCAAATAGGTGACTTCACCGCCGCAGGCTGCGCGCCGGCAATCGAGATTAAGTTGCGCGATAAGAGAAAAGACTGTTCATCAAGATACGGTGTCCAGCCATAGTTGCGAGCTTCTTTTGCAAGATTGATACCCATTTGTGGGTTTGAGCTGATGATGCCATTTGATTTTAAGGCGATGGTCGAAATCTTAAACGGGGTATAAGAGTACGCCCAAACAACAAAGACCATGACCGCAGAAAGCGCGCCATAAGCGATCCAAGGAGCCTCGCGGCGACCAGCGACCTCTTCTTTTGCTTCTTCTTTAGATTTTTCACCAACAAAGTCTTTATGTGTTGCACCTACGACAAGAGCAAACAACAAGTAACTCATGGTGAATCCGGCTGGATGGTCGAAGACGAAGAGGTTTTGGACAAAGTACGCGATCGGCAATGAGAACAAGAGCGCGGCAATCGGTAAATCAATCCAACCCTTCTTATAGGCGCGCCATGACGAATAGAAAATCGCCAGGTAAATCGCCACAAAACCAATAAGACCAAAGAGACCCGTCATCGACATCACATCGAGCACCGTATTATGCGCACGGTCAAACCACGTCTCGTACTGACCAAAACGCAAAGACTGAGGGTTATAGTGCTGATTGAAGATAATATGAAAGTTATCAAAACCCCAACCCGTTAATGGGCGTTCTTTGAAGCCCTTCCAGGCAATATCCCAAGCGATAAGACGCGTGGTAATAGAAGCTTGAAAATCAACTAAACGATAAAGTGGTGACGCCTTGATAAACGGCACGTCTTTTGCCAAAAACAACCCTCCATAACCCAAGCCCATCGCAACGAGACCACCCAATACCGCGAGCTTATGTTTTTTATTTGTTGAAAAGACACCGACGTAAAACGTAAATGCCACCAACCCCACCGCTAAGCCCACCAAAGCACCACGTGACTGCGCCAAA
>CALMET010000089.1 GCA_937863195.1 uncultured bacterium | reverse complement strand
GGACGCGACGCAAACAAAACTCGCGATCGATCTTTTGCATGACATGATTTTTCATTCGAAGTACGACGCCAAAGAAATTGATCGTGAGCGCGGCGTGATTATCGAAGAGATCAACATGTACGAAGATAATCCTCGCATGCATATCGACGACATCATGGAGGAGGCGCTCTTTCAGAACTCCTCACTCGGATGGAATATCGCTGGTCCGCGTGAAAATATCCGCAAGGTCACACGCCAACAGCTTATCGATTATCGCGATGCCTACTATGTGCCAGAGCGCATGGTGGTCGCTGTGACGGGTAAAATCGATACTCACGTGATGCCGCTTTTGCAAAAAACCTTCGGCAGCGTGAAGAATCCTAAAGAAAACATGGCCAAAGCCTTTGAACCCTTTGTGGCGCCAAAGAAGCTTGAGAATCCTGTCGCCTTTCAACAAAAACAAACCGAACAGGTGCAGCTCGGTCTTTCATTTTATGGATTGCCACTCGGCAACAAAGACCTTGGTGCCGCAAGTCTTCTCGCGACCATTCTCGGTGGCACCATGTCATCGCGCCTCTTTACCGAAGTACGCGAACGCCGCGGTCTTTGCTATAGCGTCTACGCTTCGCATCAAGCGCTTGAAGACACGGGTATTTTTCAGGTGATGGCTGGCCTCGATAAAACACGCACCGAAGAAGCGGTAAAAGTCATTTGGCAAGAATTAAAAAAGATGACGACCAAGCTCGTCACCACCGAAGAGTTGAAGCGCGCTAAAGATCATGTGCGTGGCAAATTTTTGCTCGCCTTCGAGGATTCTTCAACGCAAGCCGACTTCTATGGCAAGCAATGGCTTTTTCAGAAAAAACTTGAAACGCCAGAAGATCGTTTAAAGCGCATCCAAAAAGTCACCGCCGCCGACATTCGCCGCGTAGCAAAATCGATCTTCAATAAAGATCGCATGGCTTCAGCCGTGATCGGACCATTTGAAGATAAGAAAAGCGTTGAAGGGCTGTTTAAGAAAATGAAATAGCCTCGCTCAAATCATCTCCCTCATTCCCTCTTCTTTAGTTAAAGAAGAGGGAGGTCTGATACGGAATTCAGTCGCACCCCCTTCTTT
>CALMET010000088.1 GCA_937863195.1 uncultured bacterium | reverse complement strand
GGCGTTTTTGAAAACCGCACGTCGGTCGTTGTCGTGCAGATGTTTGGCTCTACCGATGAATCAAAAGGCCGAGGCCCACTCAATATGTTGCCAGGCCGTTCGGTTGTACACGCCGCTAGCACGCACGAGCTCTTTGGCTCATCCCTCCCCTTCGCAAAATTCGGATCAACAACCGAAGGTATTATCACGCTCGCCATCATGATGATCACGGCGATTCTGACACTCTCAATGCTACTCTATGTCGTTGAACGCAAAACACATCATGGTCACGCCATCATCGCGCATGCGCTAGGTGTCATTGGTACGGGTGTGATTATTGCTTTGTGGTAACGAAAGCCCTCCGAGAGCATCGGAGGGCGTTTCAGATTCTTAGCCTATTGGCAGGCTACGACGAACGATAGCGTAGACCTCTGCAAATAACGGATCACCTGTATCGATCCTGCGCTGAGAGAGCAGACGTATCCCTGCATCCATACTGATTACGGGGACATTGGCGTGAGCGCCGATACCGTCCGGGCGCCTACTCCCAAAGAAATGCACCGAGTAGTGATCAAACTCTGACGCATCGCGCTCGAGAAAAAGAAGCCCTTCACGCAAGCAGGCATGCTCAGCGGCAAACTCACGAAGAAGTATGTCCATGCCGCCGAGACTAAGCTCATAGCGGGGCACATGTACCAGTGCGAGATTGAACCCATCACCTTCGTGAGGCATGGGCCACCCTACCTCGGCGAACTTTCGGATCTCACTCTCACCGAGTGACCGGGGCGAGAGACCAAGCCCACGACAGATCTCGAGCGGCGGGGTGAATCGATACGGCATCCCGTGCGCAGTGAGAAATCGCCCTGGCACATCAAGAGCATACTTCTCACGCATCTTCGCAAGAAGGGCATTTGCTCGCAGCGTCTCACCCGTTAATTCGAGTTCACTGACTTCATTTAATACCGTGACCCAAACCATTGGGACATGAAAAAGAACATTTGACATCATTTGCCTCCTCGCAAAGAATGGTGTCCGAATTTATGAATAAAAAGCGTTTTTGTCAAGCGAACGGTCACGATACTTTTTAACGACCAACACAATATTTTTACCATTCCAAACTCCGGTTTTTTCATCATCTACGTATTCGCAAGAAATCACCTCGCCGTATTCTTCACCCAGTTTTTGCAAAGCCGTTTTGGTCCACGCATAGACGTAGCGGTTGGCGATGCTCGTACCAGATTTCCAAGGCACATAGCATTCGCCACTATGTAAGCCTTTCCAAAACGAAACACGCAACCAGGCAGCAACCCAAGCCAACGGATAGCGTAAAAATCCTTTGCCGCGCGCATTCCAAACACTGATACAAATCAAACCGCCTGGTTTGGTGATGCGAATAAGCTCTTGCATCGAAGAACGATGCAGCGACCTTGGGAGGTGATGAAAGACTGCGATACAAGTCGTGAGGTCAGCGATCGCGTTTTCAACATCGAGATGAGGCAAAAGCCCGTATTCGATACTTGCTTTTTCATGCAATTTTGGCTTTGCGGCATCGCGTAATGCGCTTGAAGGCTCAATACCGACATAACGCACATCATTGCCAAAAGCCTCAAGAAAACGCGCATTACCGGCACCTACATCGACCACCGTCATCCCCGGCAAAACGCGCATCGCGATCTCGCGCATCCATGGCCAAAGCGCAAAACGCGTACGTGCAAAATGCGCGCCGTGATCTTCATAAAAACGCGAGACTTCGTCTACACGCTTGCGGGTTTGGTCGATGTTTGCCATTCTACGGCCAGACTAACATGTTTACGCAGAAACTCAACCAAAAAGCCCAAAACACGCTCTTCGAGAACGTGATTTTGGAGACCATGAAAAATGAGCTGCCGACACGCGCTTTGTTGGCCACCAATGCCCGTAAACTCCTCAAAGGCACAGGCGTCCAGTTCCCAACCCTCTATCACTATTGGACGATGTATCACCAGCTCGTCAAAGACGGACGAGTGACCCCATCTGAATCTTTTGAAAAGAGCCTGCGCGTCAAAGACATCCGCACCGACTCAGGCGTGGCACCGATTACCGTCCTTACAAAACCTTACCCATGCCCGGGCAAATGCGTGTACTGCCCTACCGAAGTACAAATGCCAAAGAGCTATGTCGCGAGCGAACCCGCCGCCGCGCGTGCTTTGTCATTGAAGTTCGATCCCTACGAACAGGTCTGGCAACGCGTAACCACCCTCGAACACAATGGCCACGAAGCCAAAAAAATCGAGCTCATCATCAAAGGTGGTACCTGGTCATCGTATCGTTGGGACTATCGCAAGTGGTTTATTAAACGTTGTTTCGACGCCGCCAACCATTTAGGTCAAATCAAAAAAACCCGTTATGGCTCATTAGCTGCTTCACAAAAAGCCAATGAGACTGCGGAGTATCGCATCATCGGTCTCACGATCGAGACACGTCCTGATTGGGTGACGGCAAAAGAACTGGTGCGCTTGCGCGAACTTGGTTGCACCCGTGTCGAACTTGGCGTTCAAACTTTGCAGAATGATGTTTTGGATTTAACCAATCGCGGACATCATATCGACGCTACCATCCGCGCCAATGCGCTTTTGCGCATGCTCGGATTCAAAACGGATTTTCACATGCTCCCCGGCCAGCCAGGATCGACGCCGGCCAAAGACATTGAAGACATGCGCACGCTCTTTAACGACCATCGTTATTGCCCGGACATGATCAAGTTGTACCCATGTGTCGTTCTGCCATCCGCTGAATTGCATGAATGGGCCAAAGACGGACGCTTTACGCCACTTGAAGGCGATGAGCTCAAAGAAACGCTCATCACATTGCAAACGCTTATCCCACGCTATTGCCGTGTTTCGCGATTGATTCGTGACTTTCCTGAAAACGAGATTTCGTACGGCAATAAAATTACCAATCTGCGTACGGTGATTGAAGATGAAATGAAAGTACGCGGGCTCGCCTGCGAATGTTTACGTTGCCGCGAAGTTGGCCATGTACCAGGCTTTGACCCAAGCAAAGCCGAGACAAAAATCTTTGAACACTTCTTTGATTCGGCCGCCGGCACCGAAGTCTTTATTACGGTTGAAGACCTTGAACGCAAAGCGGTTTTTGCCTTCTTGCGCCTGCGTTTGCCTGCAACGCTCAATACCCTTCTCAACCATCCAGACTACAAAGACGATAAACGCTTAGCTAAAGAAGCGATCGAGGTCACAGAGAGCTTTCCTCTTATCGGCGATACGGCATTTGTGCGTGAACTACACACTTACGGCACCGCACTTAACCTACAACAAAATAGCGATGGCGCATCACAACACCGGGGCTATGGCCGCGCCCTCATGCAACGCGCCGAAGAACTTGCCAAAGAAAAAGGGTTTAACCATCTCTCGGTTATCTCGGGTATTGGCGTGCGCGAATACTATAAAATGCTCGGCTACACCGAACGTGAAAGCTACATGGTAAAATCCCTTTCATGATCCGCATCTTTCTGCCCGAACAATGGGGTAAAGCAAACTATGGCTGGCTAAACGCCAATTATCTTTATAGTTTTGCGAACTATTATGACCCAGATCGTATGGGTTTTGGACCTTTACGTGTCGTGAATCATGACACAATTGCTGCCGGCAAAGGCTTCGATCCGCATCCGCACAATAATATGGAGATCGTCACCATTATTCTCGAAGGCGAACTTCATCATGCGGATGCTTTGGGCAATCACGGCGTGATTCGCGCGGGCGATGTGCAGCGAATGAGTGCGGGCACGGGCATCGTCCACTCAGAGATTAATGCCAGCGTTACAGCAACGCGCCTCTTTCAGATTTGGATTGAACCGTCTGAATATCAGATTACACCGTCATACGAACAAAGGTCTTTTGATACTAACCAAAAACAAACCGTTCTTGTTTCACCCGACAAGCACCAAGGCTCGTTAGCCATCAATCAAAACGTCACCATCACTCGCTTTTGCTTAGAAGCAGGCGAAACCTACGAACGTTCTTCAACTGACATGAATACATGTCTTTTGGTCGGTCATGGTTCGGTCATTTTGGCGGGAAAAACCCTCCAAACAGGTACCGCCATAGAGATAGAGGGTGACGAGTCTTTGCCAATCCTTACCGCCCAAGAATCCTCTGAATTGTACGAGATCACCTGGCCTTCATCGCTTTAAAGCCCCTCACTTGCCTAAATCGGCGTTTTTTGATAGAATCTCCGTCCCTTTCTATCAATTGAGGAGCGCTCTTTCGTGAATACAACTGAACCCCGGACGACCATCTCGACTCTCCCCGAAGATCCGCGCAAACATCTGCGCATGATCATCGTGGACTACTCCGAGAACATGGAGCCCTACGGCACCTTGGTCCATGAAACTTTGCTGAATGCCATGCTCGCCAAACCGGCTCATGAGTCGGTGGCGCTCACGGTCTATCAAGGCGATTATCTCGAGTGCTACCACGAAGATCATCTGAAGATCAGAATGCTCGACAGCATGCCAACGCACACCAAGTGCGGCGGCGCCAGCCGAGCCATCACTCACGTTCTTCAGTCGCTGCTTCGACGCAACGAGAAGAGCAAGTACCCTCTGCAGGTCAATATCCTGTATATCGGCGGGGGCCTC
>CALMET010000087.1 GCA_937863195.1 uncultured bacterium | reverse complement strand
TTCGTTTTTACAAAAAACAACCGATCCTCGCATGCCTCCATTGCGTGAGACCGATCCTTGGACGGGCTCTTCGTCAACCGAGGCGGTTGTCGTGACGATTTTTGGTGATATGACCGACCTGTCTACCCGCTCACTAGAGCCTGCTATTGTTGCTATTATTAATGAGATCCCTGAAACGCGCGTCGTCTGGCGTGATTTGGTGATCGCTTCAGACAGTCCTTCTGCTATGCTCGCGGCAGCCTCTGGTCGTTGTGCGCATGACCAAAAACGCTTTTGGCAGTTCAGAAGCCAGGTGATGGCTGCAACCGGTGAACTAGATCTGAATCGTCTACAAGAATATGCACGCACAGCAGGTATCGACGTTGGTGCATTTAACGCGTGTATGGCAACAGGGCTCGATGCGCTCGCTATTCAACAAGACAATGCTATGGCAGCTCAATACAATATCGCTCTTTCACCAACGATCTTTATTGAAGGTAAGCCAGTAAAACAAGATATTGATGTGAATGGTCTTCGCTGGGAGGTTTTTAAAGCGCGCCTAAAGAAATAAGCTATGAGATTTTTGCAACGCCTGGCTGCGAGTATCAGCCTCTTTGCCTTAACGCTACCAGCGGTTGCTCTTGCCGATGTGCCTGTGCGATCTTGTTGTGCCATTTTTGAAGCATCCGCTATTTCGCGCTGTTTTCAATTAAACGACAATCTGCCAGGCACTCCAACCCAGGATCAATTAGCAGCCGCAAGAAACGCTCAAGAGCAAACATGTAAGGATGTTCCTTTGCAATATCAAGATCATCAGGGCGGGTCTGCGCAATGGATAAAAAATGATGTGAATAACTCTGGTGTTTGTGGTACCGCAAGTTCGGTCGTCTGCACAACCATAAGAGACCAGTACAGCCGCACTTATTTTCCGTTGCACGCCATGTGTGAAAGCGTTAGCAATTGCCCAAATCAAACCTCCTACCTCTGTCAGGAGGGATTCTGTAAGTTAAAAGACGGTCAACGTTGCACGGGGTCTGAGGGCTCTGAGGCAAACTGTGCCGATGGTTTGCTTTGTCGTTCGACCCCAGAAGGGTTTAAATGTCTCGCGCCTGACGCAGATGTGAGCGGCTCTGGCGGTACCGCCGTTGGCGGCTTTGTCTCGCAAGAGCCAGCGCCGTTCGTCCCTGTTGTACCTAAGCTCGGAGTCCCGATACCTGGGTTTTCGTTTACTTCGGCAACCGAAGAGAACGGCCTCGTTGCTGTCCCCTATCTCTCGCAATACATTAATGCCATCTACCGTTACATGACGGCCATCGTTTTAACGGTGGCTATCGTAATGGTAATGATCGGTGGTTTTAAATATCTACTTGCCGCATCGCCTCTTGCAGTCAAAGATGGTAAAAAGACGATTATCGATGCAATGATTGGTATGGTGCTTGTACTCGGGGCATATGTCATATTGAATACGGTAAACCCAGCATTAATTCGGTTAAATACCCTTCAGTTCTCACGTGTTTTTGGAGTAGAGTTTGAGCTTGCTCTAGACGCACCAGGATTTGATGAGGATGCGGGTGGAGGTGCCTCCAGAAGGGGCGGTAGTAGCGGTGGGCGCGGTGGAGCCGCGTTAAATAACCCCCAGTACGATAATCTTTTTCGCGCCTATGCTGGATGCGCAAGTGTAGACTATCGGGTATTGAAAGCGGTAGCTTTCCTTGAATCGGGTTACAACCCAAGTGCCCAGAACAACAAAGGCTTCACTGGGTTATTTCAGGTACGTGACCGTACAACAAATGCAGGCGGAAGCGACACATGTAGCTGTCTTGCTGGCTACGGGATCCAGTATGAGGGTCGTTTAATGGATCCTGAAATCAATACTATGTGTGGCGTTATGTGCCACATTAAAGATGCAGCAAATACCGTGAGGAGGCGATGTCCAAACATGGATGCTAATATGACACTTCGATTGATCTATTTTTCACATAATTCTGGCTCGGGTGCGCTCAATCATCTGTTTAGGGTATCGAGAGAGCAAGGACTAGACGTATGTACAGCGAGCCTTCAACAGATGCAGGATATTGAAACGGCGCGGGTAATGACAACGAGACATTGCGCCCCCCCGAAGACAATTGAAGAATGCAGGACCGCCTACCCAAATCATGATGGGCGTCTCATGACATCCGATCGCGTAGCATCATATGGGGATATGCTTGGACTAAGGGGGCAATCAGCATTCTCGACGAGCAACCCTCCGTGTCCGCTGCCTCGGTAATATGTTTGGTTGACACCGCTTCAACCGCCCGCGATCATGGTCACATGAAATCAACGGCGGTTTTTGTCTGCTCTAAATGCGACGGTCAATTCAACAAATGGTCCGGCCAATGCACCGAATGTGGTGCTTGGGGCACGGTCCATGAAGACGGTGCCGCTGTCGCGAATCCTTCTTCGGGTTCAAGAGGTAAGGCGAAGCCAGCCGGCAAAGTCGGCTCTTTTGCTGCGCTTGATCAAACCCTCGCCGTCCCTATCCCAACCAAGCTTGCTTGGTGGGACGAGCTTCTTTCTGGTGGACTCGTGAATGGCTCCGTTACCCTGCTCGGAGGTGAACCAGGTATCGGCAAGTCTACCCTCACGGCCCAGCTCGCCATTCAAATCGCTCGTCAAAACCGCCCCGTGCTCTATGTGACGGGTGAAGAATCACCGATGCAGGTTGGTGCGCGTTTAAAGCGTCTTGCTGGTGTTGCTTTGCCAGAGACGCTCTCTTTTCTCGATGAAACGGACGCTTTAACGATCGCAGCCACCATCCGCGCGCAGAAACCAGCGTTGACCATCGTTGATTCGATTCAAACCGTGCGTATGCCAGACGTCACGGGCGAACCGGGCAATCCAACCCAAGTAAAAGCCTCAGCGGCGATTATTAATGAAGCCGCCAAAGATGTCGGTGCAAGTGTGATTCTCGTTGGTCAGGTCAATAAAGACGGTGATCTCGCCGGCCCGCGCTTACTTGAACATCTTGTTGATACGGTTTTGATGATTGAGGGCGATCGTGGCCTCTCACATCGCTTGCTACGCGTTTTTAAACATCGTTTCGGCTCAGCGGACGAAACGGCCATTCTCGACCTCTCAGAACGCGGTCTCGAGCCGATTCTTGATCCGAGCGCTGCGCTTTTAGCGCATCGTCCGGCCAAAGCTTCGGGAACTATCGTCACACCGATCGTTGAAGGCAATAAAACCCTACTCGTTGAATTGCAGGCGCTCGTGACGCCAGCTGGTTATGGGACACCATTGCGCCGCACTTCAGGTATCGATGCCAACCGTGCAAGCTTGCTTTTGGCCGTGATGGCACGTCGCGTCGGTTCAAGTTTTGGTGATCAAGATGTGTTCGCAAATGTCATTGGCGGATTCTCGGCTGCCGAAGCCGCATCAGATCTTGCCTTCTGCCTCGCGGCCATCTCTGCAAAGCAAGATCATATCATCGATCAAACCGTGGCCGCTTTTGGCGAAGTGGGTCTTGCTGGTGAATTACGCCCGGTCTCTCGCATGGATTTGCGTGTGCGTGAACTTGAGCGCCTGGGTTTTTTGACCATCATTCTGCCAAAGTCCGCCAAACTTCCAAAAACAACAAAAGCCAAGCTCGTCCCCTGCTCTACGGTGCGAGAAGCATGCGAGACGCTTGGCTTATTCAAAGTGCGTTGATTCTTGCAATCGGTGAACCGCGGTAGCGATAGACGGATGCGCTTCAATGCCTCCGTCTTTTTGTAAGAAGGCTTTGACGTCTTCATTGGCTTTCTTCATGAGTGGGATATCAGTGAGCTGGATATATCTAAAACCCAAATCACGCCCACTTTGAATGGTGCCAAGTATACGGCCACTGCCACGGATTTTGAGATCTTCTTCAGCCAGAGCAAACCCGTCTTGAATGCGCTCCATGAGTTGCAAACGCAAAAGTTTATCGCCTTCGACATCGGTCGCTAAAAAACATTTGCTCGGCAACAGCGCACGACCAACGCGACCACGTAATTGGTGAAGCTGTGCTAAACCAAAACGTTCGGCATTTTCAATCATGATGATGGTCGCTTCTGGTACATCCACACCAACTTCAATCACGGTTGTTGAAAGTAAGACGGGCTTTTTACCGCTCTTAAATTCGGCAAAAGCGTCTTCTTGTTCTTTGGCTTTTTGTTTGCCGTGAACAATCCCAATCCCCAATCCTTCAAGCGGACCTTTTGAAAGTTCTTTATACGCATCCATCAAAGCTGCCGAACCCGTCGTGTCAGATGCTTCGATTAACGGAAAGACGACATAGACACGTTCTTTGCGTGCAACAGCGTCACGAATCGCGCGATACGCCTGTTCGCGTCCTGCACCGCGGGTGACATGGGTTTCAATCGGCAATCGCCCAGCAGGTTTTTCACGTAATAAGACATGATGAAGATCGCTATAGAGTGTGAGTGCCAACGTACGCGGGATAGGCGTCGCGGTCATCGAGACGAGATGCGGCACGAGTCCATCGACACGTGCGCCTTGCACGAGCGTTTCGCGTTGTCCTACGCCAAAGCGATGCTGTTC
>CALMET010000086.1 GCA_937863195.1 uncultured bacterium | reverse complement strand
AAGCTCTCGCATCAAAAGCTAAATCGCTCGATGAACGCAAAGCGCTCTTAGGCATCGGTTCTGAAGCGCGTACACAGAAAGAAGGCTTTCTCCTTCCGCCAACAATGTCGGCAAAGGCTACCGAGGCGTACTACCAAGAGCAGTTTGGCGATAAGGACATGATTGAAAAAGAGTACAAGGCAACAAAAACAAAATATGAAGCCGAGCTTAAGGCTAGCGGACTTTCTGATTCTGAGGCAAAAGCAGGTAGCGAAGTACGCGTTCGTGAAGAGTTAAACGAACGTCAGCGCGTTGCTCTTGGTGCCCGTTATGATATTGCAAAAAGCTCCGGCAATGAAGACGAGCAGAAGAAGATCGAAGAGCTTCTCAAGCTCAACCCGCATCTTGCTCGAACCGGTGAAGAAAGAACGGGTTTCGTTAAGAAAATGATTGACTCGCCCGAGCTCTACAAGGATATTCCTAAAGAAACGTACATGAACGGTGAGTTTTTGACGGATTTGATGCTTGCGAATGGTTGGAGCGAAGTCAAAGACGCGAGTGGCAAGGTTACTGGCATCGAAGAGACTGATAAAGATGCTTGGGATTTGAAAAAGAAAGAGATGCAACGCGCAAACAGCGCCGCCGCATCAGCAATGGGCGCACACGAGCGATTTGCTAAACTTTCAACCGATAA
Source organism: uncultured bacterium (assembly GCA_937863195.1). Next base: position 714 of record CALMET010000086.1, on the reverse strand, counting down.
AACGCCAGACCAACTGCGCAAAATGCAGCATGTTAAAAACCTTGCCGATAATACAATTCACACGTACTCTATCAATGACGATAAGACAGCAACGCCTAACATGAAGGCTGGTACACGTGTAAGAAATTCTAGTCAAACGGCAGCCCTTGATGCAAGCAAACGTAAACCAGGTGATGCAAATACGCGTATTAACGTTAATGGAATGTCTGACGGCATGAAGTATGGGGCATCTTTGACTGAAACATTAGCTAATGCTGGTTATAGCGCAAATGACCAAGCACCACTTCAAGCATTTGCTAGTCAATATATTGGTGCGGATACGGCATCGTCTATTGCTAATATCAATTCAGACGAGGCAAAATTGGCTGAGACCTATCAAACAATGGCTGATATTGAGGTGAAAGATATTGATAAGGCTTATACGAGAGATGTCAAAGATATTACAAAAGATTATACGGACCAGATCAATGCTGCGAACGCTGCTTCAAATACAGCTGAAGTTACGAGACTCGCCAAAGAGCGCGATGATGCCATTGCTGATATGACAAAATTGCGAGACCAACTTCTTTCAGAAGCAAAAGCTAAAGCAGATCCAACAAATGTTGCCGCCGTTGCAAAACAATCCGTCCGTGACGGTATCGCAAAAGCTCAGGAAATTGTTGGTGTTCTTAGCCAAACGGGAACAAAAGGTGTTGGGCGGCCAGAGTCTGAGGT
>CALMET010000085.1 GCA_937863195.1 uncultured bacterium | reverse complement strand
GCCTGTTGCTGCGGTAAGCCACAAATCAGCAAACCCCATCCATCGACCCTGAGATAAAAACCAAAGACCACCCGTCCACGCCAACCAAAAGAGGGCTCCTAAAAAAGCATCCGTAGCGCGACCAGTTGCGGCTGACCAAATCAAAGCCACTCCTAAAAAAGCCCAAAGCGGCTCAAGGGGTAACATGAGTTTTTTTGCATCAACAAAGGCCGCCCATCCTAAAAAGATCAGGAGGACGGCCCAAGGTACCCATTCAATAATTGGCATTAGCGTTCAGCGTCTTCACTATCGATGCCGGTGGCATGCGCATAGTAAACGTTTGGATCACCAAGCTCCGTTTTCGTCTCCGTTTTAAAACGGATCGAATAGCCGTTCGCACCGCCGCGATAGCGGTAAAATTCATTACCTTTTGGAGGTGTTGGGATACGGTCGAGATACACGGCGCTTTGCGTTGTTTGACGGCCGATGAATCCGTTTGCGGTAAGCATATCAGCATTGTTCCCGGCTTTACCGAGCTCAATCCCACCAGAAAGCGGATAAGAAGCTTTTTCAAGCCAATACTGTCCAAGTGCCGCACGCAAGGTGCCAACATCAGAAAGACGCTGAGCATCACGTGCACTCGCACGAGCGCTGTTTAACGAAAGAATGGCGAGCGTCGCAAAGAGTCCAAAGACCGCGACGACGATGATAGCCTCGAGGGCATTAAAAGCAGATCGATAACGCATAACCGCATTATACCACAGCAAGCTGTCTCTCAATATGATGAACGAGATCTTCGATAGGATGCTGGTTTTTTACCAAATACTGATTGGCGCCGAGGGCAAAGGCGCGCGCCACATCTTCGCGATCACAGAGGCGCGTTACCATGAATACCGGAATCATAAAGGTCTCGCTATCGTCGCGGATGCCTTGCAATACCTGAAAACCGTCCATGCCAGGCAAACCGATGTCTAACAAAACAAGTTGTGGTGTTTTTTCTTTCACCTTACGCAAACCGTCTTCACCATTCGTTTCATGAAAAACACGATAACCCAATGACTCCAAGCGTGAGCTTACGATGGAGGCATAAAAACGATCGTCTTCAATAATGGCAATGAGGGGATTTTCCATAGACTACGCATGGATATGAACCGGAACATCGGCATCAGCCGCCGTCTGCCACCAGGCAGGACGCGTACTCGATGTTGAGACGAGGACGGTACCCCCGAATAAGGCTTCATGCAAGGCGGACTCAATCATCTCTTCATCCGCGTCTACAATAACCAAAGCCGTTTCAGGCGGATTGGTGAAATAGTGCTCAATAACATAAGCATCTGGCTTCACAAAGACATAGATGCCGCTCTGCCCTTCTTTGAGACGCGTTAAGGCATCAGATTGCTCAACGGGGTGATTGGTCGCGCGCTTCACGGCACGAATCAAACGGATGCCCTCATGCGCAT
>CALMET010000084.1 GCA_937863195.1 uncultured bacterium | reverse complement strand
GAAGGGCCCCGCCTACTTTAGATTTGCTCGTGAAAAGACCGCCGTCATCACAACAACGAAGACTCCTTTTATCATCGGCAAAGCAAATGTCCTCACCACAGGCAAAGACGTGACCATTGTCGCTTGTGGCCCCCTCGTTTATGAGGCGCTCATGGCGGCCAAGCAACTTGAAGCAAAAGGTATCTCATGCGAAGTCATTAACTCGCATACGATCAAGCCATTAGATATCGCAACCATCACCAAGAGCGTCAAAAAAACGGGTTGCTGTGTAACGGTCGAAGAGCATCAGATTACTGGTGGACTCTTTGGTGCGGTCGCTGAAGGCTTGGCCCGGACCTTTCCCATCCCTATCGAAGCCGTGGGGATGCCTGATTCATTCGGTGAATCTGGAGAACCGTCTGAACTCCTCAAGAAATATGGCATGACGGATAAAGCCATTGTGAAGGCCGCTCTCAAATCTCTTAAGCGAAAATGACCATCTTTGGTCATTTTTTGACCAAAGTCTCTTTTTGGTGTTATGATCTTGGCCGTAAACAATAATATTTTATATATAGAACGTATGTCAGAACAGTTTGAAATCGTCTCAGAAAGCAGCTTTCACCCAACGGGTCAGATCCTCTCGCGTAAAGATGCTATTTAACAAAAAGCTTGGTGACTCTCGACAAATGTCTTTGTGATGAATAGCAAAGGCGAGATTCTTTGCCACCAGCGTTCGCTTAATAAAGAGCGTATGCCAGGCGTTTGGTCCACCCATCTTGGCGGTCACGTCTCTTGCGGCGAAGGCTTTGATCTCAATGCCCTCAAAGAACTCGAAGAAGAAGCTGGTATCACCGTTGAAGCGGCTCAATTGATCCCATGGCGCACGACCCGTCATGACGAAGCCCGTCTTTGGATGCGTGACTACGTTGTCCTTGTCGACTCACCGCTTTCAGCATTCACCCCACAACCGGGAGAAGTAGAGCAATTTCAATGGCTCTCGATTGCCGAGATCTTGAAAAATGAAGAACTTCAACCAGAGCTCTGGTGCGCTGGTACGCACGATATCTCTTCAGAATATGAAGCAATGCGCGCCGCCCTCGTCGTCGCTCATAACCTTGGCGCCTCTTTCATCCCAGATGAAATGCATGCTTGGTCGCCAAGCTTCTACGTGATCCCACAAGCTGTTTCTGCAGCATAATAAAACACCCCGACGAATGTCGGGGTGTTTTCTATCTGAACCAGACTTCTCTCACACATTCATCCATATCAGCGACGAGAGGTAATTCAAGAGCTTCTTCGGCGGTCACCCAGACGTGATTTTGATGTTCGTTTTGGTCCAAGACGAGTTCGGGCTCAGCGTCCACCCTAATGCGATACATATGATATTCAAATTGATTGCCTTTGTCGTCGATCGTTACATAGCCAGCCCCAAGCTCTTCAAGATCGGCGAGCTCAAAACAAAGACCGGTTTCTTCACGCACTTCGCGTAAAGCAGCCTCGGCCGGCGTCTCGCCGTCGTCGATGCCTCCACCAGGTGCACCCCAATGGGAGGCGAAGCTTCGATCGTGCTCGGCACGCTGTAAGAGCAAAAAACGCCCTTCAAACGCCAAAAAGCAGCCCGCTACGCGAAAGGATGGTTCAAAGCCC
>CALMET010000083.1 GCA_937863195.1 uncultured bacterium | reverse complement strand
TCGAGACGATCGATCTTACCATTAACGGCAGCGTCGATAAGCACACGAGCGGTTTCCATAAACGAAGCAGCAGACAAGAAGGATTCGGTCGAGAGAGCCACCTTAGTGATACCCATAAACAATGGGCGGAAGGTAGCAACCTCACCTTTACCGAGTTCAAGAATACGCTTGTTTTCTGTCTCAACGCGATAACGGTCAACGATTTGTCCCGGCAAGAGTTCGGTATCACCGGCGTCTTTAACGAGAACACGCAAGAACATTTGGCGAATGATCACCTCGATGTGTTTTGCGTTCAACTTCTGACCTTGCGATGCATAGATAGCGAGAACCTCTTTGAGAAGGTAACGCATAACGGCGTCTTGGTCGCGAAGTCTGAAAAGCTCTTGAAGTTCATATTGACCTTCGGTGAGCACGTGACCGACTTCAACTTCTTGGCCGTCTTTGACGAAGATCGAGTAGCCAGAAGGCACTTCTGCCTCCCAAGCACTGGTCGCGTCATAGACATAGCGCAATTTGTTTTTGACGATCGTGACATGACCCTTGTGAGGAGCGACGATTTCTTCGCCGCTAGCCTTCACGATCAACATCGCGCCTTCTTTCACCTTTTGACCATCCTCAACTTTGACGATGTCTTTTTTAGTGAAGGTGAACGTCTGTTCGTTTTCGGCTTTGTAGTCGATGACGAGCGTACGTGTTGCTGAAGCGTTGTCGACAAGTTTTTCGCCCTTTGCCGTACGAAGCTCGCGCTTCTCGCCTTCAACGATACGCACCTTACCGGCAACTTCAGCGAAGATCGCTTTGCGCTTTGGGATACGTGCTTCGAACAATTCTTCAACACGAGGCAAACCCTGGGTAATATCCGCTGCTGCGACACCACCAGAGTGGAAGGTACGCATGGTGAGCTGAGTACCAGGTTCACCAATCGATTGTGCAGCGACGATACCAACGGCGGTACCGAGTTTGACCATTTGGTTGTACGCGAGGTCATAACCATAACAGTTCTGACACAAACCGCGCTTCAACTTACACGTCATAACCGAGCGCACGTTCGCTTCGAGAATCTCTTTACCAACGAGGGTTTTGACGTGATCTTCGAGAATAAGCGTGCCCTTTTTCAAGAGGGTGTTCTTCTCAGCGTCTTTCAAGTCTTTGACGAGAACGCGGCCGAGCAAACGCGTAAGCATTGGTTCACCGATTTCTTCACATTCTTCATGCGTTATGATTACGCCTTCAGTGTCACCACATTCTTCGGCGTTAATAATGACATCTTGTGCCACATCAACGAGACGGCGAGTGAGATAACCAGCGTTCGCGGTACGAAGAGCGGTATCGGTTAAACCTTTACGTGTACCGTGAGACGAGATGAAGTACTCAAGAACGTCGAGACCTTCACGGAAGGATGAACGAATAGGAAGCTCGATAATGTCACCGGATGGACTTGAAACGAGACCCTTCATACCTACCACGTTGGTAAGCTGAGAGACCGAACCACGAGCACCCGAATCCATCATGGCGAACACCGCACCTTCTTTGTCGAGCGAGTCTCGCGACATGCGCTGCAACTGGTCACGAACGTCTGACCAAATACGAATGATCTGGTTATAACGTTCTTTTTTGGTGAGAAGA
>CALMET010000082.1 GCA_937863195.1 uncultured bacterium | reverse complement strand
TGGTTCGGGTAAGCGAGACAAGCTACCCGATATCCAAGTCTTTGGCCGCAAGCCTGAACGTGACTCAACCTGAGACGCGCCTGAAATCAAAGAGCGCTAGTAGCAATGCCGATGGGCGATGCTGCTAGCGCTATTCTGTTCAGTCCGACGGCCGCAAGGGGAGGTCGGGCAAGGAGTGGTGTTGATGGCACCGGGCTTCGTACATGCCGAGATTGCCGACCAAGGCGCGTGTTCTGCCCTCGATAAAGTCACGAACAGGCTTGATGCGTTCTTCATAAGCGCGTTGCGGTTCGTGGTTGCCACGTGACTCAATGATGAGTTGAGTACGTGTGGCATTGTCTTGCCGGCAATAGGCACAGACGGCTTTGAGTCTGATCGGCTCGTCAGCCATGGCAAGTAGATAAGGCATGATGCCAAATGACTTCCCCATGAAATCCGTATCAAGCCCGCAGGCGATAACGGCAATCCCTGCGTCTAAGAGTTCCACGATTTCGTCTAAAAAGATTCGATCAAGAAACTGCGCTTCATCGATCGCCAAAACTTGGCAGCCTTTGACGGCACGACCCATGTCTCCGCGTTCTTCGACAAAAATGGCCTCGATCGGATCTTTGAACATCCGCGATTTGATGAAGGCGCCATCTCGACTGTCATCCTTGGGTTTGACGATGGCATATGTTCGTCCGCGTACCTGCTGCTGGCTGAGCATCCAAATAAGCTTAAGTGATTTGCCGGCCCCCATGGGGCCTGCGATGACCGTGAGGGGAGCCTTACGAATCGAATTCATGGACAACACTCCTTACAGTGGATTGGTGTACGAACGAGTACCACATGTTCTGGGTTTATTGCCTGTGCATCTAATGCCAGCTTCTCAATGAGAAGATAGCGCTCTTTGCCGCCGATATAGATGTCATACCCCTTCTTGCGCAAGGCGAGCAAAACATCATAGGCATCATCTTGGCTATGAAATGCCTCAGCATCATGAATGATGAGACGAACACGTTTTTTACTAGCCTCGACATTGAGGTGATTGTCGATCAGACCCTCGATGGTCTTGGCATAGCCCTTGAGGCTCATCTTGCCGTCGATCATGGGGTCAATGATAAACCGATGTTCTTCCTTGGGCATCTTGGCGGATGCCATAACCCAGTAGTTTCGAAGCGGGTCATGAACCGAGACCGCCAATTGCGTTAATACTTCAGAAATTTGGCTCGAATATTGGCCGAGGACCACAACGAGATCGCCTGGTGGGTACACGGTGAAAGCCTTTCTCCTTCGGGTGTGAAGGAACCTGAGTAAGTGTGCCAGCCTGGTAGGTCGTAGGCTAGTAGGCTTGTCAATCCGTTTAGTAGGGTCTTTCGCCCCTGTCCAACCGTCCTACTAGCCTACGGCCTCATTAGCCTATAGTATAAGCCCATATGATCGGATCTTTGAGAGGCTCAGTACTCGAGCGGGGCGCTGACTGGATGTTGCTTGAAGTAAATGGCGTGGGCTTTCGCGTGCGTGTTAGTCCTTCGGTGCTATCGGGCGTCGCAGGGCAAAAGGAGGCCTTTGTTTTCATTCACGACCATGTACGCGAAGATGCGCGAGACCTATTCGGTTTCTTGAGTTTGGCCGATCTCGAATTGTTTGAAAAACTGTTGAGTATCTCGGGTGTTGGTCCAAAGGCGGCAATGACCATTCTCTCAATTGGCTCAGCTGACCAAATCCGTGCGGCGATCATGGCGGGCAATTTGTCCTTCTTAACGTCGGTGCCAGGCGTGGGGACAAAGACGGCGCAAAAAATCATCCTCGAACTCAAGGGGCAACTTGTTTCAAAAGAAGAAGAGATTTCTGCCGATCAAGAAGTGGTTCAAGCTTTGGTTGGTTTGGGATACTCTGCCGCGCAAGCCAAAGAAGCCTGCAAATACATTCCTGAAGATATTACGGATCCTTCAGATAAGGTACGCTTTGCCTTAAAGACGCTCTCCAAATAACTATGAATTGGACCGAGATTGTGAATGATGAAGAATGGGATTCGCTTTTGCCAAAAAAGCACCAGTCTTTTTTGTGGTCATGGAGTTGGGGCGAAGCGCAGCAAGCACAAGGCAAAAACGTGAAGCGTCTCGCGTTTGTCAATGATAAAGGCAAAGCCCTTTTTGCTGTGCAAGCGATTCAGCAAGCGAAGATCCTCTTTCTGAATTATTGGCTCATCCCGTACGGGCCTTTTCAGCTTAATGAACACGCAACACTCGATGACTGGAGCAGAGCTATTACGGGATTAAAAAAGGTCTTTTCTTCGGCAACGTTTTTACGCATTGAGCCCATGCCTTTCACGTCTGAACTGTTCAGTTCAAAATGGCTGATTGAACGCGGACTCAAGCGTCGTAGGTCATATCAGCCAGCCGTTACGCGCCTCATCGATCTCTCAAAAACAGAAGAGACCCTCTTGGCTGAGATGCATAGCAAAACCCGCTACAATGCCCGCCTTGCTGAGCGCCATGGTGTGACGGTGCGTCTTGGCACCGACCAAGATATCGCGCGTTATATCGCCCTTGAAGAAGAAACCGCAAAGCGCGATGGCTTTAAGCCACTTGCCGCCTCGTATGTTGAAAGCTTATTCAAGCAGCTATCGCCATCAGGATTGATTCGTCTGCGCTTGGCCGAAAAAGACGGTGTCTTGCTTGCAGCCTCCATTGAAGCTGTTAGTATCGATACCGTGACCTACTTATTTGGTGCCTCCTCATCCGAGCAACGTGAAGCAATGGCGCCGTTCGCCCTCCACTTGAACGCGATTCAGTCTTCCAAAGCTGAAGGCAAGCATTGGTACGATTTGTGGGGATGTAATCCGGACGACGAACAAGACCTCTTCTATAAACCTAGCTGGAAAGGCATCACACGTTTCAAGTCAGGTTGGGGCGGAGACTTGGTGCGTTACCCGGGTACCTGGGATTTACCCGCTCAAGAAACGCTTTATCGTTGGATTCAAAAAGTCCGTTCTCTATAAAAAACGCTCCGATCTTGATCGGAGCGTTTTTTCTTATCTACATGCTTGCCCACCCGTCACGATATCGAGATAACCTTCGATATCCATCTCACCACTTGGATAACTTGGTGATTGGTTTAGGACAGAGAGATCGGTGATCGCTGCAAGTTCGTCGCCGAAAATGTAGTCACCGTAGGTGGTATCACTGAGGTCATAGACGAGCTTTGCCCAGTTGCTGCTAAACATACTAATGGCTGCTACCTCATCTTTGATATGGCGTAGGACTCTACCAGGCTGCACCACATACACATTCGGATTCGTTGGGAACTTCACCATATTCAGCCCAGGTCGATAGGTGACGTTCTTGCCGATAGGGTACTTCGCCAAAGTTCGAGGTTCAACACTCACAACCTTACTAAAGTCACAGTACCAAGAGTTAAAGACAGACTGATTTGGGAAGAGATGTCTCTTTCCGTCTGCTCCGAGGTAGTAGACCGTGCTGTCTTCTTGGGTCTCGGGATTACCGTCATCCAAGAGCTTAACGAGCATGTGAACCTTTGTTTCTTTAATAAGAATAGGTTTCGTTGCTGCTACCGGTTCAACGGGTTCGATCGGCGGATAAGTGCCGGTACGTGGATCAATCGTTGGCAGGCCACCGCCTCCGCTGCCTATGGAGACCGGTGGCGGGGTAACCGGAGCCACGCTCATCGCGAGCTCAAAGACCGTAATACCTGAAAGTGTTGCGGGGGTTGATGTGGTTGAATACGGGCCGCTCGCATTTGCAGTGATTGTGAAGGGGTTATATCCACCGCTTGTGAGAGCGGTAGAGGTTGGTGACATGATATAGGCAACCGTTTCGATAACAGGAGTGAGGCCTGAGATGTCGGTTGTGGCATTGGTATTGATGAGGCCGTTCATTGATGTGAAGTTCACGCCAACACCAGCAAGCGGTGCCATCAATGGGTCAACGATACGAATTGAGGAGTCAAAGATCGCGCGCACAAGACCAGCGTCCACGGCAGATGACGTACGTGAGAAGGTAGAATTCAACAAATCATTAATGCCCCCAAACGAATAACTCATCACATCAAGCATGGCATTGGTATCAAAGACGGAGTCTTCGATGACATTGCCGGTTGCACCGTTGATATATAAAACACCGACATCGTTATTCTCAAGGAGGACGTTTTCAAAGGTATTGTCTGAAGCATTATCGAGCTTGAGTCCGGCAGCCGTATAGCTACGGGTAATGCTGACGCCATTGACGAGGGTAGGCGGCAAGGTTGAGCCGGCCATCACGGTGATCCCTTGATTATCAATATTGGTTGAATTGAAGGTGTAATTTCCGCTGCCGTCAGCAACATAGAGATCTTCAATAAAATGGCTAGGAGGCGGACCAAGCAAGGTTTCGATGTCGAGCATCGAATCAG